>JBCCJE010000369.1:0-5860 GCA_039027925.1 Bacteroidota bacterium | reverse complement strand
TTTAATCCATAATCTATAATTAAATTTTTAAAATATCATAAAATGAGTGTTCAAACATGGACTTGGATTCTAGTAGGAATTACGTTTACGATCTACTTTGGAATCGCAATATGGGCCCGCGCAGGCTCAACAAAAGAATTTTACGTAGCGGGCGGAGGTGTTTCTCCCTTAGCTAACGGAATGGCAACGGCTGCCGACTGGATGAGTGCCGCCTCCTTTATCTCTATGGCAGGCTTGATTTCTTTCATGGGATACGATGGTGCGGTTTTCTTGATGGGATGGACAGGCGGATATGTATTGTTAGCATTATTACTAGCACCCTATCTGAGGAAGTTTGGAAAATTTACCGTGCCCGATTTTATCGGAGATAGATATTATTCTAACACTGCAAGAACAGTTGCCGTGATCTGTGCATTGATTGTTTCCTTTACTTACGTGGCAGGTCAGATGCGGGGCGTTGGGATTGTTTTTTCCCAATTCCTTCAGGTACAAATTCATTGGGGAGTAATTATCGGAATGGCGGTCGTCTTATTTTTTGCCTTCTTAGGCGGAATGAAAGGTATCACCTATACCCAAGTAGCACAGTACTGTGTATTGATTTTTGCCTTCATGGTGCCAGCAATTTTTATTTCGATGAGAATGGTGGGCAATCCAATTCCTCAGGTAGGCATGGGCGGTACGCTAGAAAATGGCAGCTACCTCCTCGACACCTTGGATGATCTGCACACTAAGCTCGGCTTCAACGAATACACGAGTGGTTCAAAAAGTACTTGGGATGTCTTTGCCATTACTTTAGCCTTGATGGTTGGTACGGCAGGATTACCCCACGTGATCGTTCGATTTTTTACTGTACCTAAAGTAAGAGATGCTCGAAAGTCGGCAGGATTAGCTTTATTATTTATTGCTATTCTTTACACGACTGCTCCTGCGGTGGCAGTTTTTGCTCGAACAAATTTAATTGATACAGTAAGTGATAAGCCTTACACGGAAGTCCCTGGTTGGTTTAAAAATTGGGAAGACACCGGACTGATCGCTTGGGCGGATAAAAATAATGATGGTAAAATCCAATACGTTGCTGGAGCTGCTTTAGCTGGAAAAAAACCTGTGTTTACCGACGTAAGAGGACAACACGGTGAGCGGATGATTTCTAATGCTAACATGAGCGCCGCCAACGAACTTTACGTGGATAGAGATATCATGGTACTAGCCAATCCCGAAATAGCCAACCTACCTAACTGGGTCATTGCGTTGGTAGCAGCGGGTGGTTTGGCCGCAGCATTATCTACTGCCGCAGGTTTATTGTTGGTTATTTCTACTTCCGTTTCTCGTGATCTAATCAAGATGCAATTACGACCCAATATTTCCGAAAAAGGAGAATTACTAGCTGCTCGTATCAGTATTTTAGTAGCTGTCATTATTGCTGGATTATTTGGAATTTATCCGCCGGGATTTGTCGCTGCGGTGGTTGCCCTCGCCTTCGGACTGGCCGCCGCCTCCTTCTTCCCTGCTATAATTTTAGGAATTTTTGATAAACGAATGAACAAGCAAGGCGCAATAGCAGGAATGGTAGTGGGGATCACCTTGATGCTGTTCTACATGATTCGCTACAAAACTGGATTGATAGGAGTAATGGATCCGCTACCCGCAAGTGAGTGGTGGTTCGGTACTTCGCCCGAAGGTTTTGGGACGATAGCCATGCTGGTGAATTTTGCGGTATCGTTTGTGGTATCAAGGGTGACCGATGCACCCCCTCAAAGTGTACAAGACATCGTTGAAAATATCAGAATTCCAAGTAACGCTGGTGAAGCTACTTTAGCGCATTAACTTTATTTGCGATAGGGAGAGCTATGCCAAATTTTAAAATTTTTGGCATATCTCGATCTCTCCATTTTTTCCAACCAAGCAATTATAACAATGAAGTTACAATTAGGTAAAAAAGTATCAGACGTCATCGTCGCCATTTACTTAGTGTTCACGCTTTTTGTTCGCTTCCTGTTGGAACCTCAGTTACAAGGTCGCTACGTGCTTTCCATTTTGTTAGGCGCATTTGGTTTGCTCTTCTTGTGGGCGTTGGTCAAAAGTAAATTTCTAAACCCCGGCTGGTTTGGCCTATTGGATCCCAAGGAGAAAAAAGACGAGCCTTCCTCTGGCTCGTGATGTCTTGCAGAATATTAGTATAGACTTGTAGTTTGTTAATAAAAGAGGAGACAGTTGTACTACCATCAGCTATCTCCAAGATTTTCAAAGTTCAGTTTCCGAGAAGGTAATCCCGACTTTACGCTTTTCGGAAACTTTTGAAAATCCATTGATGAGTTTTATCTTTCCTGCTTTGAAAAATAAAGCTTGCCGATATGCCATCCTCAACTTATATCATGTCCACAAGTAGAACCTCAAAACTCTTCGGTATTTTTCTTCTTGCCTTGGTTCTATTCAATTTTCCCATCATCAATCTATTTGGCAAAGACGTATTCATCTTCGGACTACCCGCATTGTATGTTTACTTTTTCGTCGTTTGGCTAGTATTCATTATTTTTATCGCAAGGATCATGAGCAAAAAAGATTAAGCATCTTATGGGTACTAGTGTCATTTTACTAAGCTCCTTAGTATATCTACTGTTTTTATTTGGGATTGCTTTTTTTGCCCACAAAAAAGCAAAGGAGGGTAGAAGTATCGTTAATAATCCTTACACGTACGCACTTTCGTTGGCAGTATATTGTACGGCTTGGACATTTTACGGAAGCGTAGGTAAGGCCGCTTCGTCGGGAGGATTTTCTTTTTTGACCATTTACGTTGGTCCCATTTTAGTAGCTCCGCTTTGGATTTTTTTATTAAAAAAAATTATACTCATCAGTAAGTCGCAGCGCATTACTTCCATTGCGGATTTTATCTCTGCTCGCTACGGCAAGAGTACTAATCTTGGTGTACTCGTCACCTTAGTTGCCGTTGTAGGAGTAATCCCCTACATCGCCCTACAACTCAAGGCAATAGATTTGAGCTCTAATATTTTATCACAGCAGCAGGATGCTCTTGATATTTTTTTGGATGGCTCTAATTTTTTTCGGGATAAGGCATTTCTCATTGCCGTGGTCTTGACCATCTTTACGATTCTGTTTGGTGCTCGACACCTCGATCCCAACGAACGACACGAAGGGCTAGTAGCTGCTATTGCTTTCGAATCCATTTGGAAATTGGTTGCCTTTCTCGCCATTGGTGTATTTGTTACTTTTGGCATTTACAATGGATTCGAAGATGTGTTCAGCCAAGCGTACGCACAACCCACTATCGCTAATATTTTTTCCCTAAAAGACTCGGGCGTGGACAGTTGGTCTTGGACTTGGATGGTGATTTTATCCATGAGTGCTTTTATGTTTTTGCCTCGACAGTTTCACGTTTTAGTAGTAGAAAATACCGATATAAAATTTATTGAAAAGGCGGCTTGGCTACTCCCCCTCTACCTTTTGCTCATCAATATTTTTGTACTCCCCATTGCTTGTGGCGGGCTTTTACATTTTCCCAACGGAAGTGTAGAACCTGATAACTTTGTGTTGGGTTTACCGCTGAACTATGGCTACGAGGGGCTAGCGTTATTTGTTTACTTGGGGGGGCTTTCCGCCGCTACGGGCATGGTCATCGTAGCCATCACCGCGCTTAGCATTATGATTAGTAATAATTTGGTGATGCCGTTTTGGATAAAGTCTTCTTTTTTCGGAGATACTTCCGGGGGAGATTTGTCAAAACCCCTAATTAACATCAGACGTGCAAGTATTGTTATAGTGATGCTAATGGCTTACACCTACTTCAAATGGGTGGGGGCTTCTTTCTCGCTAGTCTCTATCGGGTTGATTTCTTTTGCGGCCATTGCTCAGTTTTTTCCAATCGTGATCGGCGGACTTTACTGGAAGCGCGCAACGGAGAAAGGGGCATTTTGCGGGCTGCTAGTAGGCTTCTTGATGTGGGGGATTACGCTGAGTTTTCCCACTTTAGCAGAAGTGGGTATGATCTCTAGGGACTTTATAGAAAATGGTTACTTAGGTATTGGGGTTTTAAAACCTTATCAACTGTTTGGAATGGAAGGCAATGACTTGATTGCGCACTCCGCTTTTTGGAGTCTGGTTTTTAACATCATTACCTACATAACTGTTTCGATGAACACGATGCCAAGTCCAATAGAAATTACGCAGGCAGACTTGTTCGTTGATATTGAAAAATATACTAATCAAACCAATGAATTTGAGGTACTCAAAAAGGAAGCAAAGTACGATGATATTAAAAAACTAATGGTTCGATTTTTAGGGAAAAAAAATGCGAAACGCATCCTTAAAGATTTTGCTAAAGTGAAGCATTTGGATTTAAAAAAAATTAAAAGTGTAGATGCGGACTTTATCAATTTTGCCGAAACCCACCTCGCAGGATCTATCGGAGCGGCATCCGCAAAAGTAGTGTTAGAGTCGGTAGTGAAAGAAGATCCCATCAGTCTCGAAGAGATGCTCAACATCCTCGACCAAACCCAAGAGATCATTCAGTACAGCAAAGCGTTAGAAAAAAAATCACGAGAACTAGAAGCCACGACCTACCAACTCAAAGCCGCAAACGAACAATTAAAAGAACTGGACCAACTCAAAGCAGATTTTATAACAACAGTCACACATGAGTTGCGTACGCCTATCACTTCTATCAAGTCATTGGCTAAGATCATGCACGACAATCGTGGACTTACGGATGATAAGCGGGCGGATTTTTTAGAAATAATGGTCAACGAAAGTGAGCGAATCGCTAGACTGATCAATCAAGTGTTGGACTTAGAAAAAGTACAGTCCAAACATATTCAGCCCGAAAAAAAACAACTGGACATCAACGAGTTGGTACAAAAAGTCTGTCAAGGCTTCGAGGTCATTCTTGCAAATAAGGCGATTAAATTTAAAACTCATTTTCCGCAGGATGATATACTCTTAACTGGAAATTATGATCGCCTGACGCAAGTGGTGGTCAATCTTATTTCCAATGCCATTAAATTTTGTGATGAAAAAAATGGTATCATCGAAGTAAGTTTGGATAGAGATGGATACGGGGCTATCAAACTAAAAGTCAAAGATAACGGCATTGGCATTGCTCCCTCCGATCAACAATTGATCTTTAAAAAATTTACGCAGGTAAGCCACCAAAAATCTGGAAAACCTAAAGGAAGTGGTTTGGGGTTGTCCATTTGTAAAGAGATTGTTGAACAGCATCAAGGCATGATTTCGGTCGAAAGTGCACTTAACGAGGGAACGACTTTTATTGTGCAGTTGCCCATTAGAGAGAAATTAAATATTGAGAATGTATCAGTTCAAAAAAATTGATTTGAAATTATTTTTTTCACACAAAAAATCATAATTTTATTTTGTTGGGACGTGAGAGGAGTGAAGAGAGAACGAAACTAAGGTGCTTGTGTAAGTTTTATAATCAAGTATTTTTTTTTAATCTCTATCCTCTCATCAAAACACAAAATTTATTAACAAAACAAACTGTATTGAATAATGATAAATACGAGCAAAAAAGTTTTACTCGTAGATGATGAGCCGGGCATCCTCACCGCCTTGGAGTACTTGATGGAGACCAACGGATTTGAAGTAGAAAAAGCAACGAATGGGCAAATGGCGCTGGAAAAAGTTGAAGATTTTCATCCCGAAATAGTAGTGTTAGATGTGATGATGCCGGGGATTGATGGATTTGAGGTAGCGAGAATTTTGAGAAATAATCCAAAGTTTTCGGATCTAAAAATCATCTTCTTGACTGCTAATGGAACACCAGCCGACAAAATGAATGGTTACGCTAAAGGTGGAGATGTTTACTTGACCAAGCCTTTTGATAACGATGAAC
>JBCCJE010000368.1:0-5862 GCA_039027925.1 Bacteroidota bacterium | reverse complement strand
TTTATTTTTTTTGAGGCAGTTCCTCTAAAATTAAAGACATCGGAATCCGCCAAACCGTAAAGGCGAATTTCCTTAGTGATGCTAGGATTAAAAACTCTTTTGTACCGAAGTACTTTCCCATACTTTTTACTATCCCGAAACATTTGCACTAGGATTCTCCCACCTTCCAAATATTCAATTTCAAAAATATCTTCTTCGTTAGTTCCGACTACACTTACTTCCTTGTAGAGAATTTTGTAGTAAGCCCTTGCGTACTTTTTGAGGTCTTTTAATCGCTGCTCCAATTTGGTTTGTAACTCTTCTTTCACAAAAGGAATAGCCTCTTCGGGCAAGTCATTGATAGCTTGTGATATTATTGTTGGATTTAATTTTTGCTGCATGGAGTCAACGGCCCGTTCCCAATCTTCCCACACTAATTCATTCATAAAGTGTCGGTCAAAATGCGCAGCACTCGTGGTAAGCCCTACGATGTCTTTGATCTTTTTTTCGAACGTTCGAAACTTCCGTTGATAAAAAGTGGAGAAATATCTGTACACCAATCCTTCGTATTTGAAAAAAGCCCAATCCCGATCTCTAGGTATTGGACGATAGATTGTCTTACCATCATTTTTAAAAACAGCCCAACGCCATTGATCGTCGTGACGATCCCAATCGTGAATCCACCAATCAAAAAGTCGAGATTTTAATACCCATTTTTGATCTACAAAATGATTGGTTTTATTTTCGAGATTGTCAATCAAGTCATTAAAGCCTATAATATTTTCTGCATAACCGAAAGTATAATCATCTTTCCAACCTTTGCCACTCGGTCTTTTTTCGAATAAATACAAACCTTCGTTTAGCAGGTTATTGTACTGCAATAATCCCTTTTGTTTTTTCAAATAAAATAATCGAGGATTGGTATGATAAACTCCAGCCGCATCCGATAATCGGGGAATCATCAACGCCCCGTAAGGAATGGCCGAGGCATTCTGATCGGCATACACTTTTATCCAGACCAACTGCTTGTACTGTTTTGGAAAAAGTTTGTAGTAATCTTTATTGACCGAGCGAAGGATGTATTGTCTTCCATCTGCTCGTTCTAATCGAAGGGAATTGGAGGATTGTCCACCTCCCAGTTTTGTTGGAATGAGACCACCTTCTATTTTTTCTACATCAACAAAAGGTGCATTGACGGGATTGATCCAAAGGTCTCGGTATTGCTCTCCCAGAAAAGTTTTTTTGATAGCTCCCGCTTTGTAACTTGGATTCAGAATCGTAGTAGTATCGCCTGCGATATCAGAAGAAAGATAATCGAAGTTCGCATCACTTTTCGGAATTGTTTTAGCAATTTTTCTACGGTATTCTAAAGTAGTTTTTTTGGTTTTTTTATCAACGGAGATAATATCCAACCACGCACTTTGGTCATCATAAAATCTTATAACATGATACCCACGTTTGGCGGCAACAAAGTCTGCACCTGCTCCTTTTCGAGCATAATTGGTTTTATATCCCGATCCACTTACGAGGTAATTGAGGTTATCTTTTGAGAGTAAAATTTCGGGCTGAAAATGTTGAAGTGAGTGCTCGTGACCCGACGCAAAAATGACTCGATGAGATTTTGCCGTTCTAATTGCCTGCAAAAAGATATTGTGTAAATCTTGATATAACTGATGAGAATTATCCTGACGGCTTATCCCCAACTTGATCAAAACGGGAGGTATTGATCCCAGAATCGGGAGTGGGAGGTAGGCATTTTTATTCAAATTAGTTAACGGAAAAATATGTTCTTTAAAAGAAAATTTACCGCCGTGGTTGCCATTTGTCTTAAATGGATGATGAAGAAATACCACGATCTGATCATTTTTATATTCCGTAAAAAGATTTTGGATTTTGTCGGCGAACGCTCTTCTTGTTTTTAACTCACAACCCTTGTTCATTTTTTTTTCATCATCCCAACGGTGCAACCACCATTGCGAATCAATAAAAATGAATACTAGATTTTTGTTGATCTTTACCACTTCGGGATCACCACATCCTTTTTTTGGAAAAAAATTTATGTCGTAAGATTTATCTATATCCTTGACATACTCGTACTGTCGAAGAATGCTTTTTCGGCCTCCTTTTCTTCCATCGTTCCAATCGTGATTACCTGGAATAATGTAAGTTTCTCCCGGATTTTTTTTCCCTAATTCAATATGAGCATCTAAGATTTTTTCCTCACGAGACCGATCTGCGTACTCCTTTTTTCTTAACCCGTCGGGGTAAATATTATCTCCTAAAAAAATGATGGATTGATTTTTTTTATCAGGATGTAATTGTTGTGCTACTGCTTCAAAGACGACATTGGTGTTGGTATCATAATCATCCAAACCTCCCGCATCGCCAATCAAATAAGCAGTATGTAACAATCCACTTACGGGAAGGTCTTGATGCTTGGAATAAGCATCATTTTTCAGATATGCTTTTTGGTGGGTACTGCAAGCATTGACTACAATTATAAAAAATAGGAGGAGAAAAAATTTAAGGTTTCTCATTCGTTGGTGTTTTATTTTGGGAAAGGTTTAAATAATTTGGTGCGCCACGAAGCCACAAAAATTTTTAAAAAACTTAGTGTCCTCGTGCCTTCGTGGCTACTCTTTTTTTTGCCACGAAGGCACAAAGCCACGAAGTCTTTTTCCAGAAAAAAACTCAGAGCCTTGGTGACTTTGTGGCTATAATTTTTACTATAAATCAGTTCAAGGTTGCACAGTTTTTTTATTATTTAAAATTGCCTTGATACAATGAGTACATGGAATAAAAAAGATTAGTATTGGTAATAATTATAAACATCCAATAGCCACTTATCCTTAGTACCTGCCTTTATCTCATCAATGACTTTAGTCAAGGTATTAATTTTACCACTTAATAATGCGCCCTTTTTTTCGTCCGTATTTTCATCCAAATCTAGTTGGTACTCATCTCGCAAATCACGCAACGTTTTGGTGGCAGCAAGTCTTCGCCATTTCGAATCGGTAGTATCCAATCCCATTTTTTTCATTTTTGTAACAATAGAATTGTAAGTTTTTTCATCTGCTCTTTGAACCAAATAACGATAGCTATCAAAAAATGAAATCACGCTATATTCCTTCAGATCATTCCATTTATTTTCAAAGTAAGTAAGGAATTTTGGATCTTCCGTTGCTGCGAAAATTTCTCCAACGGTATTAATGATTTCTTCGTTGGTATCGTCTTTTACTTTTTCGGCGTAGGCCAATCCTTCAGCGTTGTCAAGTTGATAAAGGGTAATCATTGCTGAGGTTTTGACCCGTAGTGCTTTTTCGTTTTGAATAGCTTCTTTAATGTTCGGAATAAAAGTGCGATCATTAGTTGCAGCTAGTGCATTGAGTGCGGTAGCTCTCACCCTAGAGTGAGCATCTTTTTTCGCCATTTGGGCTACCTTACGTTTTAGGTTGGCATCATCTTTAATTACAGCTTTATCCAAAGCGCGCATTTTGATAAGCCAAGAAGTATCATCCAAAGCAGCAGTAAATGCCTCCATCGCTTCGGGACTTTTTGATTCTTGGATAGCTTCCAATGCCTCAAGTCTCGCTAGGAATTTTTTAGAATGATGATATTGAAAAATGTACTCCGCTTCGGAATGTTTATCTTTCCACGCTGCCAATAACATTCTATCTGCATCTACGTCAATTAGTTGGGGTTGGGTAGCTGCATCAAATTCAAAGATTTGGATTCGTTTTGTAAGTGTTATGTTATGTCTCTGAGGTTTTCCATCCGCCAAATAAATATCAATCGCCATTGGCAGTTGAAAAATAGGAATACTCACATCCACATTTTGTTGTTGTTCAAAAGTAACCTTTGCTTTTTTTGCCAGTTCATCGTATTCGTAATTGACTGCCAAAACGGGATGCCCCGACTCAAAATACCATTGATTGAAAAACCAATTCCAATCTTTTCCAGTCACTTCCTCCACGGCTAATCTTAAGTTGTGTGCTTCTACCGAATTATAGGCGTTGTCGGTCAGGTATAATTTTAAGGCCGCCCAAAAAGCATCATCACCGATATAATTTCTGAGCATGTGCAAAACCAAACCACCTTTGTTGTAGCTATGGCTATCAAACATATCCTCTTTGTTCTGATAACCAAAATGAATCAAATTGTGCATACCTTGGAAGGTAGAGCTAAGGTAGCCTGCCAATTCTCCTCTGCGATGCAAGTCTGCTTCGTCGGCACCGTAGGCGTGTTCGAACCAAAGGTATTCGCTGTAGTTGGCAAAGCCTTCATTCATGGTTAGGTTCGCCCAACTTTCGCAAGTCACCAAATCACCAAACCAATGATGAAACATTTCGTGAGCGACGATGGCTTCATTACTCGCATCAATTAATTCTTGCTCGGTACGCTGAACAAATTCTCCAAAGATGACTGCCGTAGTATTTTCCATCGCCCCCGAAACGTAATCTCGAACTACGATTTGGGCATACTTGTCCCACGGATACTCCACACCCAATTTATCGGAGAAAAAATCCAGCATTGGAAGGGTATTGGAAAAAATGGTGCGGGCATCTTTTTCGTATTTTTTCTCCACCCAATATTCGATTGATTTCCCCCGCCACGTATCTTTCACTACGGCAAATTCCCCCACCGCAATCATAAACAGATAGGGCGCGTGGGGTTGATTCATTTTCCAATAATCAGTTCGAGTGCCGTCGGTATTTTTAGTGGAAGACGTGAGCAATCCATTGGACAAAGTTTGGAAGCGATCTTCGACGGTCAGGTACATTTCTTGGGTACATCGCTCGTTGGGTTTGTCAATGGTAGGAAACCAACGAGAGTTCCACTCCGTTTCTCCTTGTGTCCAAATTTGTTGGGGTTTATTTGGATTTTCGTTACGAGGATTTATGAAGAACAAGCCTTGGTCAGAAGTGATGGCATCACTACCCCCGGTTTCCGTTGGATTAGCTACGTAATCAATAAATATTTTAAACGGCTCATTGTCCTTAAATTCCTTACCTAAATTGATCGTTAAAATTTCGCCATCGTATTCATAATCTAAGTTCTCATTTTTTCCTTCAAAACTGATTTGATTAAAAATAAATCCTTTCGCATCCAATGTAAGTGTATTACTAGAATAGAAAAGTGGCTCTAATGTCAGGGTAGCTTTTCCAAGTACTTTTTCTTCTTCCCAATTAAATTTTAGGTCGAGCTTCGTATGCGTCAAATCGTGTACTCGCGTGTAGCTAGCATTGTATCTTGGCAATTTATAATCTTCATCATTTTTGATAATGCGGGGTGCGGTAACTACTAGAGAATCCAAAGTTCTCTCCTCAATGGTAAATTCTGGAACGGAGTCGGAGGTAACTTTTTTTGCCTTGCAGCTAAAAAATAAAAGAATCAGAGTGAGGTAAAAAGCGTGCTTGAAATCCATGATAAAAATGTTTTGTTGCTGTCAAGATGCTAGTATCAAAAAGTTAGTTGTAAAAGTAAGCATAATGTTATTCAATCTTTGTCAGCACGAATTTTAAATATTTAAAAGTGTTTTTTCGCAAAAGAAAAAATCAAATGTACTTTTAGGCTAAAAAAAAATGACTTGGCTTTCTCGATTTCAAGAAATGGTTAAAGAGTTAGGAGAACATCCTCAGGTTGAGGTGCTGGACTTTCATACTTTTCCTCCGATTGAATGGTCTAAAATTGAATTTTTAGAGGAAAAATATAAAGTGAAAATTCCATCTTCATTTTTTGATTTTTATAAAAAAACCAATGGATTGCAACTACGCTGGATATTTAAAAATAATGAAAACTACAAATCTTCGAATATTCAAGAAAAGGATAGCACTGCGCTCAACTGGGATTTTTTTCAAAAAACATTTAGATGGGAAGATGGAG
>JBCCJE010000367.1:0-5864 GCA_039027925.1 Bacteroidota bacterium | reverse complement strand
TTTTTTTGATTAAAAAATATAACTCATAGTATTACATGTAAAATTCATAGTATTATTCTGCTTTATATCTATATACTATTTTAATGCCAAAATAATATATAAGTATTGATTGTAAGATATAAAGTATCTGATTATTAACAAAAAATAAAACTAATAAAAAGCGAATAAAAGTATTTTACCATTTGTTATTTCCTATAATATCTTCTTCGGAATTGTAATGTTAGGAGACTTATAATACAAAGGAGAAAAGTATGCCACATCACTAAATTCCCCTTCTTCGAAGGATTTTTTTGAAAGAAAATTCAAGTGTTTAGCGGAGCATACGATGGGGCTAAACTGCGCAAAAGGCGACCTCAAAATAGGTTGGCACTTTTCGGAGCCGTTCCCACAAAACACGATAGTTTGCTCATTATCAAAGTACTCCCAAAAAGCATTTTCGTCAATAATTTTAGCCTGTACCGCTTCTGTTTCTTGATTGTTAGAATCATACATTGCGGTATATACTTCCATGCGTCGAGCATCAATCATGGGGCAGTACAAGACCTCCTGCTTTTCATTTTTCGCTGCGCAAGCCCAAGCCAATGCCCGTAGCGTATCAATTGCAATTAGAGGTTTGTCGAGCGCGTAACAAATACCCTTGGCAACGGAAACACCAATACGCAGTCCAGTGTAAGAACCAGGCCCCTGACTCAGGGCTACCGCATCGAGTTCGGATAGTTTGTAAGTAGCTTGTTGTAAGCATTTTTGTATGAGTATTGTTATGACCGAAGCGTGATTGAACCCGCTTTCTCCTTCTGCGTATGCGACAATTTTTCCGTTGTTGCTCAAGCAAATGGAGCAGACATCCGTGGCGGTTTCGATATTAAGAATTTTAGGCACACCAAAAATTTTGAGTAAAAAAAAGCGGTGCAAAACTAGACATTTTACACCGCTTTTTTTATTTGGATGGAGGAGGAATCTTATTTTCCACTCAGTAACTTTTCGTATTTGGTTTTATCTCTGAGTACATCAATTGCCTCTTTGATCTCTTTATCATTTTTAAGCCCGATCTGAACTTTACCTTTTTGGTAGTAGTAGCGGCTTACAATTTCTTTCTCAATTTCGTTGATGATTGCCTCCTTGTACGTTTCTAAATCTTTATCCTTTTCCTTTTTGATTTGTGCTTGCATCAGCTTGATTTGGGGTTCGATGTCGGCAAGGATATTTTCATCTTTTGCTTTTTTCAATAAATCATTCAAAGCCTTTTCGCTTTCGGTTTCGTAGTTAAAACCATTGGTGGACAGGAAGTTGACAAAATCATCAAAATCCGTAAAGTCAAAGTCTTTAATCTCTCCTATTGCATCGTGCTTCAAGGCATACTGCGTCACATAGTTGAAGATCACATTTTCTTTTAACAAACTCCTTACAATACTCACGTCACTATCTTTTTTCAAAACCATATCGGGTTTGACCCCCCCTCCGTCGAGTACCGTTCTACCGTTTCGGGTAGTAAATTCAGCTCGAAGCGAATCTGGAATATTCACTGGTTCTCCATCCTTGTAGCTCACTCCTTGGATACATCTACCACTCGGTATGTAGTATTTGGCAGTAGTTAATTTCACCCGTGAATTATAGCCTACGTCACGGGTATTCTGTACTAATCCTTTTCCGTAGGATCGCTGACCAATCAGAACACCCCTATCCAAATCTTGGATAACTCCACAAACAATCTCAGAAGCCGAGGCCGATCCTTTGTCAATCAGTACGGCTAGTGGAATATCTTGATCTATGGGTGAAATTACCGTTTTAAAACTTCTGTCCCAATCCACTACCTTGCCTTTGGTGGATACGACCGTTTCGCCTTTAGGAATAAAAACATTAGAAACGTTGACGGCCTCGGTGAGGAGTCCACCACCGTTGCCACGTAGGTCAAAAATAATTCCTTTCAAATCTGGATTTTTCTCCTTCAGATCCTTCAACGCATCACCTACATTTTTACCTGCATCCCGGGTGAAGGTAGTCAAAGTAATGTAGCCAATATCGTCGCTTACCATGGAGAAGTAGGGTACATTGGGCACTTTCACTTCGTCCCGTGTCAGTTTAACTTTCAGCTCCTCGGGAGTACCCGGCCGCTCAATGGTCAACTCTACTTCCGTCCCAGGAAACCCTTTTAGAAAGTCCATGATGTCATCGGACGTTTTGTCTTTTGCCGATTTGCCATCTATTTCCTTGATGATGTCACCAGCTTTTAAGCCCGCTTTTTGAGCCGGACAATTGTCGTAGGGTTCAGTAATAGTGATATAATCACCTATTTTTTTTATCAATGCACCAATCCCGTTGTACTTCCCCTCGGTGATGTATCGGAATCCTTCGATCTCTGATTCGGAAATATAATTGGTGTAGGGATCTAGTGATTCTAGCATGGCATCCACTCCCGTACGCATGAGTTTTGCGGGGTCTAAATCGTCCACGTAGTAGGTGTTAATTTCTTTGTATAGGTTGGTAAAAATTTCAATGTTTTTAGAAATTTCGAAGTACTTCCCATTATTACTTTGATTAGCCGTGGTGGACATTCCGAGAAAAGCAACTAGGAAAATTAGGGTAATTTTTGATAATCGTCTCATATCAGAGCAGGATGAGTTTGATGAATGAATGAATGATATAGATTTTTATTACTGGAAAAGAAACGCAGTTTTAGTACTTTTCATTTTAATTTTTGAACCGATTGATAAAGGTAAAAAAATTATAACACGTAAGTAACTAATATTCAAGTGTTCGAGACTTCTACTGCTAGGGGACAAAGAAGGAGGTTGGAAGAAGAACCCTGCTGATAAAGGAATAAAAACAATGCCAATATAAAAATTCTTCTTCAAGTGTTTCTTCCCTACTTTAAGAAGTCACGGAGTGTACGTAGTAGTTCCTGCGGTGCTTCGGCGTGAACCCAATGCCCCACTTTTTCAATGGTTTTTAATTTTGCGCTGGGAAATAACTGCTGGGTGGTTTTGAAATTCTCGTCCGTAATGTATTTCGAAAGACCACCTTTGATAAAAAGGGTTGCGTTTTCGAATGGTTCTTCACCTTCTATTTTATCGAGGATAGCAGAGTAGTTTTTGTGGATGACGGGAAGGTTCATTTTCCATTCGTACTGACCAGTTTTGTTTCTCGTCAGATTTTTCAGTAAAAACTGGCGTACCCCAAAATCCTCAATTTGATCTTTTAAAAATACGTCCGCCGCTTTTCTGCTGATAATAGTTTCCAACTCCAAACTTAGCAAGGCGTTGAATATTTCTTCGTGACCACCCTCGTAAGTTTGATTGGCAATATCTACCACAATTAATTGCTCCACCATATCGGGATAATCCAACGCAAATTGCATAGCAGTTTTTCCACCCATCGAGTGTCCGATCACTCTC
The DNA here is from genome assembly GCA_039027925.1 of Bacteroidota bacterium. Classification (GTDB taxonomy): domain Bacteria; phylum Bacteroidota; class Bacteroidia; order Chitinophagales; family Saprospiraceae; genus CAJQQY01. The sequence goes on along the minus strand of JBCCJE010000367.1, from coordinate 2,472 downwards.
GTTGTGTAGATCCAATGACTTTCCATAAAGTATTTTAAATCTTCCGCCATGACCTTGTAATTGAACGCATCGTCGTGTGGCGAACGACCGTGATTTCTCAGATCAAGGATAAAAACGGTGTAGTCTTCGGCGAGTTGCTTGGCTATCGTTTGCCAATTGTCGGAAGTGCCAAACAATCCATGTAAAATGATAATGGGATCCCCCTGCCCAAATTCTTTAAAGTTTAATTCCATAGTTAATAAAACCGATGAACGATAAACATAGTTTAACAATCACAGAAAAGGAGCCTCAATTGTCAGTTTTCTATTTTGAGCACTCAACATAAATCAGTTTTCTAAATATTAAAAAATCTCCCCGATAGTCCTTAAATTTAGTCAATGTGACCATACGTCCAACTACAAATCCAAGCTCAAATAAAAAATGCCTAAGACGCCTTCGCATAAATTATTTAACCTTATCCGATCTCTTTCGGGGTCCGAAAAACGATATTTCAAATTATTCGTCAACCGAAATCAAACGGGAAAGGACAACAAATACATCCGTTTGTTTGATGCCATTGACGCACAGACGACTTACGACGATGAGGCGTTGAGAAAGATCATCTATCCTGAGCAAAACATTCAGAGTAGAAAATTTTCGGAACTGAAAAACTATCTGTACGAATTGATTTTGAAAAGCCTGCAAGGCTACGATGAGAAAACTTCCATCGAATACAAACTGAAAGGAATGCTGCTCAATATCAAAGTCTTATTCAAAAGATCCCACTTTGATGACTGTATCGAAATGATGCAAAAAGCTAAAAAGCTAGCAGCGAAATACGAAGCCTTCGAGCCAATCTTGGAATTACTTGCTTGGGAAAAAAAGATAGCCTACGCCAAGATAGACGTAAACTTCATGGACAAAGAACTGGATCGGATTGAGACTGACGAACAGGCCTGCCTTAACCAACTTGCTCGGCTCTCTACCTACCGCAATATATTTTTTAAAGTACTGACTAGGAGCAAACAAGACGCGCTTTTGCGGAGTGAGGACAAGGTGCAAGAAATGCAAAAATTGATTGAGCATCCTTCAATGCAGGATATTAGTCAGGTACGTTCGCACCGGGGGCGGGTCGTATTTTATCGCATCAAGAGCATCTATCATTACGCACTCATGGACTACGAAAAATTTTATTTTTTTGGTAAAAAATTACTACAAGAAATGGAATCTTTTCCGCACCTACTACAGGAGGATGTATCGGAGTATATCTCTGCGCTGAGTAATTTTACCTACAGTTGTAGTATCCTCGAAAAATACGAAGAAGTCAATGAATGCTTAGATAAGTTCTTGACAATCAACACGTTAACATTTGACGACGAGCTGAAGATACATCGCCAATATTATCAGAATAAGTTCAATGTCTGTACTAAAATTGGTGACTTTGAGGGTGGGCTGAAGGCATTGGAGGATCATCTGCAAACGGTAGAAAAATTCGATCAAGATGCCTTTAATCGAAATACCTTTTACCTGAGTTATTTCTACATTTATTTTGGTGTAGGGGATTACGATAATGCACTAGAAAATCTCAACGAGTGGTTGAGCCTACCAAAAACCTCCGAGCGAGAAGATCTACAAAGCCTAGCGAGAGTGCTGAACTTAATCATTCATTACGAGATGGGCAATACCTTGTTGTTAGAATCGCTCCTACGCTCTACGTATCGTTTTTTGAGTAAAAGAAATCGCTTGTATGATTTTGAGAAAAGTGTAATGAAATTCATACAAAAAGCGGGAAGGTTACGTTCTTCGAAGGAATTGAGAGAGGCTTTCGTCCAGCTCAAAGAAGAATTCGAAAGCCTGTCTGAAATTCCTTCCGAAAACGCAATGCTAAGGTATTTTAACTTTACAGCTTGGCTCGATAGCAAAATTAATAACAAAACATTTGCGGAATCTGTCCAAGCTGCGTATCAGAAAAGTCTCATCTAAAAAATCAAGGGGTCATGTGGTCATTTTCAGAAGTCGGCGTACCCTCGTGTAGTCTGATATCTACTTGGGTATCTGCTATCCAACTTCTTATTTTGCCTATCCGCTCGGTTCTGCCCGTAGCGATTTGAATGTATCCACCTTTAGCAGCTTTTCTTTGGTCTTGATTCAGCTCCGTCACCGAGCTTTTCAACTTGAGTTCTGAAAGTGTAATTTTTTTTGTCATAACACCTATTTTTAGAAAATTAGTAAATAATTTTTTATTTAAAATACACACAAATCGTAAGGCTAAGAAGCCATAAAAATTTTAAAAGTCAGATTGCTACCCTTCGGATGTGTGTATTTACCAACTACTTCCATTCTAAATTACTAGATTATGAATGGAATGACAAAAATCAAAACTCGTTCTGTCAGCAAGACTGCGCTTCTCGTTGGTCGGTTTTTTATGATACTTCGTAAATAAAAATAAAGCATTCCTTCCGGAAAGCCCGTTTTTTGTTCCGATTTTGAAAT
>JBCCJE010000366.1:0-5871 GCA_039027925.1 Bacteroidota bacterium | reverse complement strand
CTCTAATTTTACGACCTTATTCCATACACAACCCTAATCTAATCCCTCGTGCTCGTCAATGCACTAGCACAAGGGTTTTTTATTTTTAAATATGAAAGCAAAAAAAGTAAGCGAATCCAAAACGGTAATGACCGAAATGATTATGCCCAATGATACCAATCCCATTGGTAATCTTATGGGAGGTAATCTGATGCGCTGGATGGATATCGTAGCGGGTATTTGTGCGGGCAAACACTGTGAAGCGTACGTAGTGACTGCCTCGGTAGATCATGTCTCTTTTCAAAAACCAATTATGATGGGAGATGTGATTACGTTGGAGGCTTCCATCACTAGAGCGTTTAATACTTCCGTGGAGGTGTACGTAGAGGTATTCGCCGCTAACATCAAAGGGCACGAACCCAGGATGAGTAATCACGCTTACTTTACTTTCGTGGCACTAGACGACGAAAAGAAAAAACCGATTCCCGTTCCGCAGTTGACACCGCTCACCCGAGATGAACAACAACTTTACGAAAGTGCCAATCGAAGAAGAGAACTCCGACTGATCCTCAGCGGCAGAATGAAACCCTCCGATGCCAAGGAAATCAAAATGTTTTTTCAGGAAAATTAGTGAGAGGTTGGCGAACAATATCTTATCTCAAGTTTCGCAGGTAGTTGCCAACATCATTTGATCCCAGTAGGGGTCGTACATGTTTTTATTCTTTTTGAAACTCCGGAGAAACCCCACAACCCCCAAGGTCTCGAAGCAAGTATCAATCTTTTGAAATCTCAAACTCCTCCGAGACCTGCTTCCCATCCTTCGATATTTCGAGGGTGTAGGTGCCGGGGCGTAGATAAATCTTTTGGGTATCAGTATTTTTAATTTTGACGAGTTGGGCTGCATTTTTCTTTTTCTTTTTGCCTTTGTTCAAGTAAGTTTCGTATTGGGATCGTTTGGAGGTATCAATAGACAAGTCGTAGGAAGCGTAGTTCATGCCTTGCGCAGCGTCGGTAAAAAAAGATTTCAAGATGTCCCCATCCTTGTTTTTTATAACAATATTTACACGGCCTTTGGATTTTACAAAAAATGGAATGCTCATCTTTGGTTCTAGGGGATCTCTCCACGGACTGAACTGTCGGCCCCAACGATCATTATAGCGTGTTTTTTCTAAGGAAAATAGATGTACGTTTTTAGCCAAAATTTTTTCATCCAGTTGCTGCAGGTGCTCTACGTTGGCTTTGTAAAATGACCGACCGTGAGTACCGAGAACAATTTCCTTTGCGGTAGGATGTACCACAATGTCGTGTACGGCCACGGCTGGAAAATCTTTTTGCATCATCATAAATGACTTTCCTTGATTAAAAGAAACGTAAACGCCGTGATCCGTTCCGACGTAGATGACGTTCTCGTTGTCGGGATCTTCTTTGATGACGTTGACGGGTTCTAGCGGAAGATCGTCGCCTAGTCGAGTCCAATTTTTTCCGTAGTCAGTAGATTGGTAAATGTGGGATTCGAAGTTGTCCCAGCGGTAGCCATTGAGGGCGATGTAAACGGTGCCTTCGTCAAACTTGGATGCTTGAATCCTTGCTACCCATAAATCTTTGGGTAATCCAGCGTTGATATTTTTCCACGTGTAGCCGCCATCCTGAGTGATATGAACTAGCCCGTCGTCCGAGCCTACGTAGAGCAATCCGAATTTTAGAGGAGATTCGTGGATGGCGGTAAGCGTTCCGTAGGCGACGTCTCCCTTCTGACCTCCCTTGGTAAGGTCTTCGGAGATGGGCTGAAAATCATTGCCTTGGTTAAAACTACGGAACAATTTATTCGCCCCCATGTAGAGAATGTCTTGGTTGTGGATAGAGAGGTGGATGGGCGTTTGCCAGTTCCAGCGGAGCGGTCTTTCGCCCAATTCGTGTTTTGGAGTAATGTACTTACGGTCTTCAGTTTTTTTATTAATACGGAAATAATTACCAAATTGGTAGCCCGTATATACTGTGTTATTATCTCGAAGATCAATGGCTACTTGCATACCATCGCCGCCCATGATGGACTGGTAAGGATATTGTCCGCTGTTGTGCCAGCCCTTGCTCCCAGCTTCGTAAGTGCTAGGCCCTACCCAAACGCCATTGTCCTGCAAGCCACCGTAAATGTTATACGGTTCGGCGTTGTCCAAAGCTAAATAGTAAAACTGACCGACGGCAGGGGAGTTACATTTGATGTATTTTTCGCCATCATCGTAAGAAATATTAATTCCTCCATCGTTGCCGATGATGATGTGTCCTGCCCGATTGGGATTGACCCAGCAGGCGTGATGATCTACGTGGACATTGTCTCCTCCGATTGGCTTAAAGTTTTTGCCGCCATCATCCGACCGAATAGCACGGAACGCCATGATGTATATTTTATCGGGATCGTTGGGCGATACTCGAATATTTCCAAAATAATATCCGTAAGAATTATAGACGGCATCCAAGTAATCGTCGTGGGTTTTCTTCCATTTTTTTCCTCCATTATCTGTTCTATACACTTCTGCTCCGATGACGGGCGTATCAAATAACAATGAATTTGCATCCTCTAAATATTCGACTAAAGCTAGAGGGGTGATCTCGTCTTCCTTGACCATTTTGATGACTTTTTCTGCCGAATATTTTTTTGGAAAACGATTGTTAGCAAGAAAATCTTTGACTTTATCTTCTTGAAGTTGAAGGAAATCTACGTTGGACATATTTCTCAAATCATCTTTGGTCAATTCTTCGTCTTCATCTTTTTTCTTAGGAGGTCGCCTGAAATAATTATCAAGGATAGCGTATAACACTTCTTTTCCGTCTTTTTCGTAAAGCGCAATTCCGATTCTTCCGACCCCCGTTCCCTGCGGAAATCCACTTTGAGCATCGGTTCTCAGTTCCCACGTTTTACCTCCGTCGGTACTTTTATAAATGCCTGACCCCTTGCCTGACTCTACGAAGTTCCATGCTCTTCTTTCCCTCTCCCAAGTGGCGGCGTAAAGGGTATTTGGATTTTCTTTACTGACTACTAGGTCAATTCCTCCCGTATTTTCGTTGACGAAAAGTGTTTGTTCCCAAGTGTTCCCTCCGTTGGTTGTTTTGTAAATTCCCCTTTCCTTATTGGGAGAATAAAGATGTCCGAGCGCCGCTACCCAGATAATATTTGGATCAGTTGGATGCAGGACAATCCTTCCGATGTGGTGAGATTCGGGAAGTCCTCGGTGTTCCCAAGTTTGACCGTCATCGGTACTTCGAAACATCCCCACCCCCGAGTAGCTAGATCGAGAACTATTGTTTTCGCCAGTTCCTACCCAGATAACATTGTTTTTCCAATCTACCGCAATGTCACCAATCGTCATCACGATTTCGTTATCAAATAGAGGCGTGAAGGTAGTTCCGTTGTTCGTTGTTTTCCAAAGCCCTCCCGAGGCGTAAGCCACGTAAAAGTGAGTAGGATCGTCGGGAGAGACATCAATGTCCACCACTCTGCCACTAAACACCGAAGGCCCTACGGACTCAAATGGAATATTGGCTACCATAGATTTTTCCAGCAGGGCTTGGCGTTTTTCGTAGCTCTTGATTCGATCTTCTGCTTGGGTAGCAGGGTAGGGATTTTGACCTAACAAAACATTTACAAAAAATACAATCGTAAAGGCTGCCATCACAATTCTCATAATTAGTTGTTTTTTTACTAAATAATTCTAAACAAGTTAAATCAAAAAATCTCACCTGTCTTATCTCTTATCTCTTATCTCTTATCTCTTTTCCTCTTCCGAAAGCAAACATAAAAAAAGTCCGTGAACTTTCGTCAACGGACTTTTAAAATTATCAACTAATCAAAATTTGATTTTTTCTACGCGCGTTTGTTGGGAAGTTTTTTAAAAATATTGCCTCCCTCTACGTCAAAGTCGAGTTCTCGAAGTTCGTCGAAGTCTAAACTTCCTTCCAGGCTCAGCAGTACAAACTCATCAGCACCGTGAACGACGACTAGGACATTCGTAATTTTATCGCCTTCTTCCCGAATCATAAAATTGACCCGAGTGTCTTCCTCTCTTACGGTCAGTAAATCTTCGAACTGATTTTTGCGAACGTCTCGCATCAGTTGTTTGATGTCCGCTTTGGGCACTACGTTTTTGTCCTCTGCGACCATGATTCTTAGCTTGGTGACTTTTTCGAGGATTTCGGTACCTTCCTCATCGGTCATTTTTGCAGCGAGACTGAGTATCCAACCATCTAAAGAGATGTCGGTTACTTTTTCGTCCGAGATGTATTTATTATAAAATTTTTCGATGCACTCGTGTTGGCTAAATGCAAAAAGAGGGATGGCTAGCATGGCTAGTGCGAGTAATATTTTTTTCATGATATTGATGGATGTGAGTCCCTGCCTATCTAGATTTCGTTAGAGCGAACCGTCGCAGGTAATCAAAAATGATCTCAGGGACCAAGTGAACAAATTATTTAAAACATTGGGAAAGGGCGTAACCAAATCGTTCTCCTTTAGGGTAAAGGGATCACGCGACTTGGTAACTTTTTCTTCTTTTTTTCTACGGGTGGGGTAGGAGGCGTCTCTTCCTCCTTCTTCAATTTTTCTTGTACTTTTTCTAATTCTACCAAATCATTGATGAGTCGGTTGAGGTCTTTTACTCTGATTTTGGTTTTCATGTTCATCATCACGAAGGTATCCTCTTCGGAGACAAGAACCAGTAGATTTTTCAATCTATCTTTCTTTCCTCTACCCATGATTTGGATATTAGCTCCTTTGTTTTTGATAGAAATTAGCTCTTCGTAGTTTTCTTTTTTTGCGCCCGCAATCAGTTTGTTATAATCGTCCGCCGTAATCTGATTGCCATCTTCCATGACTAGGAAACGCATCTTTTTGAATTTTTTCGCAAACTTCAAAAATACCTTAGCTTCTTGGTCGGTGGTGATTTCGTTAGCGATACCCGTACTCAACCATACCAGAAAGCCCGGTAAAACAAAATTGCGGGTGTCCTCATACCTTTTATATTTATGATAAAAATTTTTTACGCTTCTATTTTGAGCCGCCGCACTCCAAGAAATACTAACTAGACAGATTAATAGCAAGAGATTTTTCATAACAAATTGTTTTAGTGAGGTTTGGGGGTGTGGACTTAGAACTGCGAGTCATACGTTACGGACCGCCCGCAATTCGTATCCTGTTTACTTACGAATTAGTTGCTCCCATCTACTTCGTCCTCGATGGCTTTACCAATTTTTTCTAAGTGTTCTGCCCCTTCTACGTCGAGCGTATTGGCCAATTGTGCAATTTTATTCAGGTCGAGTCTTCCCAGAAAACTGACTAGGACAAACTCATCTTCACCGCCTACGAGTAGGAACAACTCTTCGATCACATTGTTGGTTTCCTTGATCCAGAAGTTGACGTTGTCGCCTTTGTCCCGAACGGTCAACAAGACTTCGTAGCCATCATCGGTATTGATTAATTTTCGAGCCTCTTTGTAGTACTGTCGTGGTTCAACCTCCGTGACGAGTACTCGCAATCCTTTGATGTCCTTGGCTACATCCAGAATGGCTTGCGCTTCTTCGTCTTTGAGTTCTTCGATGTCTATCTTGGAAAGCATAGTAAACATTTTACCGCTCACAAAAACCACGGTAAAATTTTCGTCGTCGAGGTATTTGTCAAAATAACGAGCAATGGCGTCGTTTTGGGCCTGTACCGAAATGGTCAGTAAAAGCATTGTTATGACTGATAATAAATATTTCATTTTTTTTAATTAAGAGTTATGAATTAAGAATTAAGCCTGCCCCGAAACCTCGGGGAATTATGAATTAAGAATTATGGGTGTACAAAGTTTTTTAGTTTAGATATTTCTTCGTTAATGATAAATTCAATTTTGAGAAATGGAG
>JBCCJE010000365.1:0-5878 GCA_039027925.1 Bacteroidota bacterium | reverse complement strand
TGCCATCGTTCACTTCGGTGGCTTTTGTACTTCCGAGATTATCTCCGCCGAAGGACTATTGCTCACCAATCATCACTGTGGTTATGGTCAAATCCAATCGCACTCGTCAGTTGAAAATAACTTATTGAAAAATGGTTTTTGGGCAAAAACCAAAGCGGACGAACTACCCAACGAAGGACTCACCGCTACCTTCATTGTCAGAATCGAAGATGTCAGCGAAGCCATCCTAAAAGGAGTCACAGATGAGTTATCATCGAAAGACCGACAAAGTCTGATAGACAAAAACATTGATGCGTACCAAAAGTCAATCCGATTGCCCAAGCACGAAGACATGATCATCAAACCATTTTTTAAAGGCAATCAATACTTTATGTTTGTAACAATGACTTACCGTGATGTACGCTTGGTCGGCACACCGCCCGAAAGCATCGGAAAATTTGGTGCAGATACTGACAATTGGGTTTTCCCAAGACATACCGGTGACTTTAGTTTGTTTAGAATTTACGCAGGGCCAGACAACATGCCAGCGGATTATTCAGAAAATAATGTGCCCTTCAAGCCGAAGCATTTTCTACCTATTTCTTTGGACGGCGTGGAAGAAGGCGACTTCACTTTGGTATTTGGTTTTCCCGGTAGAACCAATCAGTACCTTCCCGGCGTAGCGGTAAAGCAGACAATGGAGGTGTTAAATCCTGCTAAGATTGCGATTCGAGATAAAGCTCTAAAAATCGTAGATGAAGCTATGCGTGCCGACGAGGCTGTCAGAATTCAGTACGCTTCTAAGTTTGCTAGGATTGCTAATTATTGGAAAAAATGGATCGGCGAAAATCAAGGGCTAGAAAGTACCGATGCTCTAGGTAGAAAAAAACGCTACCAAAAAGATTTTACCAATCAGTTGAGAACCAATCGTACTTGGGACAAGCGGTATGGTCATATTTTAAATGACTTCGAAAAACTCTACGCCGAGATAGAACCCTACGCGCTGACGAGGGATTACTACAACGAGGTCTTTGGCAGAAATATCGAAATCATGCGGGTAGCTAGTTACCTCAATCGCTTGCAGCGAGTATATGCCAACAACGGCGTGGCCGGCTACAGCGATTTTAAAGATCGGTTGCTCAATTACTTCAATGGATTTTTTAAAGATTATCGCGCGGAGATAGATCAAAAAGTATTTGCAGCCTTGATGAAAATGTACGCCGAAGCGGACATCATAGCGGGCGCAAAAGGTAACCTCAAAAATTTAGCTGCGCAAAAAGGAGGCTACGAACAACTAGCCAAATGGATGTTCGAAAATTCATTTATCACTAATGATCGAAGTCTTTTTAAAGTGTTGAGCGCCGAACCCAAAATGGCAATTGAAACCATAGAAGGTGATCCGCTGATTAACTTTGCGCAAGAAATGTCGGGTGCCTACGAAACTCACGTAGCTGCCAAATACGCTGACCTCGACCGTCAGATCAACGACCTACAACGATTGTACATGGCTGCGCAAATGGAAGTTTTCCTAGATAAAAAATTCTTCCCCGATGCCAACAGTACGATGCGAGTGACCTACGGTAAAGTGGCGGGCTACTCCCCAAAAGATGCCGTCACTTATACTCCAGTAACCTATTTGGATGGGGTGATCGAAAAGTACGTACCCGATGATTATGAGTTTGATGTATCCGATAAATTATTACAACTGTACCGAACCAAAGACTACGGGCAGTATGCTGATAAAAATGGCAAAGTACCAGTTTGCTTCATCGGTACCAACCATACCACGGGAGGTAACTCGGGCAGTCCAGCCATTGATGCCCACGGCAATTTGGTCGGCTTAAATTTCGATAGGGTGTGGGAAGGCACGATGAGCGACATCAACTACGATGCTTCTATCTGTAGAAATATCATGGTGGACGCTAGGTACATTTTGTTTATTGTAGATAAATACGCAGGAGCAACCCATCTAATTGATGAGATGAAATTGGTGCATCCTAAACAAATGAAATCGAGATCAGATCGGAAAATGGAAAAAATGAAAGAAAAGCGAAAAACAAAGCTGAAGCGGAAACGGCAATGATGAATAAATTATAACTGAAAAAAGCCCCTACCGTAGAAGGGCTAATTTTAGCTAAGTACTCTGATTTTATCAGAAATATACGATATGTCTAATTTAAATTTTCCATTATCTAATATCCAGCTTGAACTTTTGAAGCTGTATTCCACAGATTTATCAGATGAAGATATGAACGAATTGAAGGATTTACTCGCAGATTTTTTTGCAAAGAAATCAATTAACTTAGCTAATCAAACTTGGAAAGAAAAAGGATTAACAAATGACGATATGGAAAGATGGTTAAATGAAAAATAAAAATCCTAAAGAAAAACTAAAGCTAGTTATTGATCCCGATAAGGTTGTGTATGTTCTGATTATATCATGTTACTTAGAAAATCTTTTTTGGGAAATTAGATATGCCAAATCTCAGAGATTTGGCATATCTTCAGATCAACTTTATATAACTGAAACATGCACGACCCTATTAATTACCTTGAAGTTATTGTCCAAAATATTGGGAACTACAAACGGAAATTGAGTTAAGTTATTCCATTCCTTTTTACCCGTTCGTACCCTTCCCGATCATTTACATTCATCAACACTTTATAGTCTTCCAAGTATAACAATTCAATTGCAGTGTTAATTAATATTTTTCTGGGGCAGGAGTACCCTTGGGCCAAGAACTGGAAAAGTACCGGGTAACTTCTTGGTTCCCAGATAGTTATCAAGGGTTCTGGGAAATTAGTATCTGGATTGTAAATGGCCGTAGCGTGTTGGGATACATTTCTATTTTCAATCAAAAATCGTAAAGTAGCCTCGTTCAAAAGTGGTAAATCACAAGCGACTACCAACCACGCCACATTTGGATATTGCCTAAAACCAGAAAGGATCGCTCCGAATGGCCCTAGCCCGAAGAAGGTATCTTCCAACTGTTCGTACGCTGATTCAATGCCTTGATCGGGCCTGACGGACATTAGTGTTTTTTCACAAAACTGATCCAGCAAATCTGCTAAGTATTCTCGTTGTGGTTTTCCGTGGTAATTTAATGCCCCCTTGTCCGTGCCCATCCGAGTACTTTTTCCACCTGCCAGCACCAGCCCATACAGCGGAGGTATAGCCGCTTTCATTTTCTTTAAAATAATATCAGCGATAGATTGAGTTGCCGAAAAATTTAAAACAGTTACATTTTCGGGTAAGTAGTCCTTTAAAAATGGATAGACTTCTTGCCGCTCTTCCAACAATAACAGTAGCTCCACATTAGTTAGGCGATCCAATTTTTTCTCTAAAGATTTTTCCTTTTTCGGATCAATCACTACAATTTGGTTTTTGGCTTTAAAGTGATTACCGTTCACCAAAACCAAATCTTGCTCATTGCAGTAGGTTCGATACTGATATACATCCAACTTAGACTTAGTATCAAATCTATGATGGAAAATTTTGTCAGTATATTCCAAACTTGCTCCGTTTATCAATGCAGGATTTTCGTTACCCAGATCATCAGGGTCATCTGCATTTTTATGATCGGCATCCACGTAGCCTACTTTGTAGGTATCTTTTAAAATGTTAATTAACCCGTAGGCTAGTCGTTGAATATTTCCGCAGGGTGCACCAATGATCGCCCACTCATTTCTTGCGAAGTTGCCATAGTTGGGTTTCGATAGATTAGCGTGCTTTTGATGTTTCTTTCTCATGGTTAGTATTTTTTGCAGATAAAGAAATCTATAGTTTGAAGTCTTTTTTACCGCCCGTTTTTTCGATCAATCTAGTTTCCGCAATTGTAATGTTATGAGAAAACCCTTTACACATATCGTAGATGGTGAGGGCGGCTATGCTTGCCCCCGTAAGGGCTTCCATTTCCACGCCAGTTTTTGCTGTCAGACTAGCGGTACAAATGATCTCTACGTGATTATCCTCATTGACTGAAATATCAATTTGGCAATTTTCCAAACCTAGTGGATGACACAGTGGGATTAGCTCACCCGTTTTTTTTGCCCCCATCACCCCAGCAATGATTGCCGTTTGGAATACCGCCCCTTTTTTAGTTTTGATCTCACCGTTTTCGAGTTGTGCCATAATCTTATCATCCAAAATGATGATACTTCGAGCTTTGGCTGTTCGCCTCGTTACCTGCTTTTCGCCGACATCCACCATGGCAGGATTATCTTTTTTATCTAAGTGCGTGAATTTTTCCATAGTTAAAATTACGAATCATTTTTTTTCATAAAAACAAAAGATGGATTTAAAATTTTACGCTATGTTATTCTTTCTTTGTAAATAGCTACTAAAAGAACGCAACTACCTCACTTACTTTTTTTACTTAATCAGCATTATGAAATTAACCATTACGGGTTTTTCAACCGCTCTTTTTTCTACTTGGTACTTCGTTGATGAGTTGGGATTACTTCTCGATTGCGGAGATGGAGCAGCAACAGGACTCTTGCAAAAGTCTCGTAAAGTAAAACATATTTTTGTTTCACATGCCGACAGAGATCATATAACAGGACTTTTACAATTTTTACAATTAAATTCCCGAGAAGGGTTTCCCAAAATATATTATCCTCGGGATTCAGGTTCTTTTTCTTTTTTGAAAACATTTACAAGCCGTTTTGATCCACACGTAAGTGGTGCAGTATGGATTCCTATTCAACCTGATGACATCATTGAAATCAAAGACAATATTCTTGTACAGGCCTTTAGAAATGAACACATATCGGTTCCCGAAGGGGTAGTCAAAAGTTTGAGTTTCCACGTTTACGAATCCAAACGAAAACTAAAATCCGAATACCTAGGACTGGCGGGAAAGGAAATAAAAGCACTACGGGAGAAGCTAGGTACGGAGGTCATCACTCACGAAATCAAAAAAAACATACTGAGCTACTCCGCTGATACGCCCATTGAATGGGATGGAAGGTGGAACGATACTAACCTCCTCATCCACGAGGCTACCTTCTTACGACACGGCGATGTTAACAATAAAGATCATCGAAAAAATAAGCACAGCTACCTCGAAGATGTCCTGAAAATGGTAGCACAAACTGACGTGGAAAAATTAATCCTTGGGCATTTCTCTTCGAGATACTCGGCTCAGGAAATTGACGATGCCATTAATTTTTTTAGGAAAAAATATGAATTGAATATTCCTATCTACAAAGTTTTACCGGGAGAAAAAGTAACCAACATAATCATATGAGTTGTAAAGATTCGCTCCGTCAATTCATAGCATGAAGAAAGTCTTAATTTTGACGGTGATGGTTATTGATAAAACTGATCTAGCTTTTCCCAAAATCGCATTTTCATACTGTCCACTTCGATATGGGTATAAATCTCAATTTCTCTGGAAATATTTTCGGGAGGCGTTGAAAATATTTTTTTTGTGGCAAAATCAGGATGAGCTAATGCTTCAATGATGGCTAAATCCCACATGATCCATTTTGCCTTTTGGGGATCTTCCTCTGTCCACTACTGAGGCTATTCGAAGAATTTTGGGGGTAGCTCAGTTACCGTTAACTTACTCGGTAAAGGAAAAGAAAAATTTAATGCACAAAGCAAAAGAGTGGATACTCAACTTTCCAGCACAACATCAAAAAAGGCATCCGCGCCGAAACGCAAATGCCTTCATATTTAAACTAATCCCTTAAAAGAACCATAACGGACTCTAGGAATCCAAATGGAACCAAATAATAGTGAATAATGAAAAATTAAGAATGAATAATTAACGGACATATGATGTCAATACGCATTCCTTCATCATTCATGATTCACTTCAAGATAATTATGAATTGAAAATGATGAATTATGAATGGTCAGTAAAACCTTATTTAATTCATAATTCAGAATTTT
>JBCCJE010000364.1:0-5887 GCA_039027925.1 Bacteroidota bacterium | reverse complement strand
ATTTTGGATTGGTTAAGGCTCAATTTGGAGCACCTTCGTTAATCACCTTTCCTCGTCACCAACCTATTTTTGATTTAGGAGATTTTGATAACGATGGTGATATTGATGTCGTAGGCAGTAGTTATCAGTTACTAAGTCGGGTAACATTTTACGAAAATGCGGATCAGGTAGGAGACGAATGGATGGCTTATAACCTACCAATTACAAATAATGAAATAGATGCACTCAAGGTTGGTGATTTTAATAATGATGGATGGTTGGATTTTGTAACCCACCAAGATAATGTAGGATATACCATTTATGAAAATACTGGAAATGACCCTGGCGTATTTTTTATTGAAAAAGAGCTGGGACTTAATACTTTTCTCATCCACGCTCGCAATGCTAACATCAATATCCACGATTGGAACTCAGACGGAAACCTAGATATCATTTACCTCAAATCAGGTGCTTTATTGAGTGCGACGAATGATGCAGTCGGAAACTTCACCTCAGATACGCTTGCCAATATTAACCTGCCACCGCTTACTTATTTGAGCATTTATGATTTGCAAGTTTTAGACTTGGATGTGGATGGCGATCAGGACATTGTAGTTAGTTACATTCATCAAAACGGAATACTCCCTAATGTGCAGACCATTGCCTGGTTTGAAAACTTAAATGGACTCGGAGATTTTGATGATATAACAATAATTTTACAAAATACGATTTCACCTACGGGCGATGGTAGCTTAGAAGTCGAATTTGCGGATTTTAATGCCGATGGTTTACCTGATCTTTTATACCAAAATGATAATGAAATCCATGTAGCCTTCCAAAGTAGTAGTAATACATTTACAAATATATCTTCAACGGGATTTCCTAACAAAAAATCTCAAATCATCACTAGAGATTTGGATGGTGATGGCAGGATAGATTTTTTCGCCCACCCTAATTCGTGGTATAGAAATGTTGATAATGATGGAAACTTCGAGCTGGTGGATAACAACATCATGCCTCCCAACTTTATCAATCTCAGTACCTATCATCAATTCCAGTTAGCAGATATCGAAGGCGATGGTGACTTGGATTATTTTTTAGAAAATCACGTAGGATCATATGATGATAAGATTAACGGAATTTATTTTTTAAGAAATGAAGATGCTGCCAATCCCTTTGAGGTATCGGAGGTCAAATTCATTTCAGAGAATATAAATGGATTTAATCAAACCCTAAATATTGATCTGGATGAAGATGGTGATGAAGATTTGCTTATCAATGCGCTGGACGCAGGAAAGGTTTTTTGGAAAGAAAATACCAACGGCTTAGGTGATTTTGGAGCATTAAAATTATTGTTAGAAAGTTCGACACCCATTGTGTTTAACCTCGACCTAACTCCCGGTGATTTGGACGGCGATGGCGATTTGGACTTGGTGGGTATGGATTGGGTCAATAATAGTAACGAAAGTGAGTTTTTTATTTTTGAAAAAATAGACGCAGCACCAACATTTGCTCCCCGACAAGTTATCCACACCGCAGATGAATGGATAAATAATACCATTAAAATTACTGATTGGGATAGTGATGGTGATAATGATTTGGTGGTTGCTTTTTTTGAACGGTCAAAGATTTTAAGCAATGAGGGTAATTTTAGTTTTCAAGAAATCGAAGAGTACCATTTAACGGGATTACCATTTGCGTTTGAAGATATCAACGGAGATGGTTTGTTGGATTTTTATTCGAGAGATTCTTTCATTTATGTAGCTATCCAAGACGGAACTGGTAATCTCACTTCGGAAACGATCACCAGTTATCATACGGAAAGAGGTCAAAAAATTATTGACTTGGACAATGACGGAGATTTAGATTTCTTAAAAATGGAGCACGTCCAAGGCTCGACGTATCATCTGGTGTTGGTTCTAAATGAGAATGGTACCTACACCGAAGAGATCATCATCCCCGATTTAATATGGAATGGTGGTTTTGGAAATCCGATTAGAGATGTTTACGATGTTGCAGATATTGATGGCGATGGGAGATTGGATATCTTTACCCACAGCAGATGGTATCGGCAATTAGGAAATGTATTTGATTACAGTCTTCCGTTATCATTTTTCCCAAACAACTCAGCAACATTCGTTGTCTTACAGCCCAACTACGCTGACTTCAATGGAGATGGTAATGTAGATATTTATGGTAATTATAATGCAGATGGATTGTTATGGATTCCCAACCTGTCGGAGAATAGTTTTTGGATAGAAGGAAAAGTATATTTAGACCATGACAACGATTGTGAGTGGACAACAGATGTAGATACCACTTTGAATAATTGGCTAGTGGAAATTAAGGGTAATGGTCAAACCTTGTACACCTCTACCAATACGAATGGCAGTTATACTGCCCTCCTGCCCGATAGCGGAAATTATGCTATTAATGTCCAACCCCCTAGTATTTATTTTTCACCTTGCTTCACGGATTCATTAGTAGCTGTAAATGATACTTTGAATGCTACGGTTTGTGACATTCCTGTTCAGGCGGAAACAGCATGTCCATTGCTAGCCGTAGAAATTTCTATGGGGATGATGCGTCCGTGTATTGCTTCCTCTATCTCATTTCAGTATTGTAATTACGGAACTGTTACTGCCGATGATGCCGTGCTCGAAGTACAATTAGATTCCAATTTAATTATCAATTCAACTAGCATCCCGTGGACAACCCAAACCGATAGCTCTTTTATTTTTGAGTTAGGAAATGTCAGTATCAATGCCTGCGATCAAATAATTTTTGATGTTACGCCCGACTGTAGTCTCGTTACTTTAGGAGATATAGTTTGTGTAGCAGCCTCCGTTACGCCTGACTCGCTCTGCTTGCCTTCTAATCAATTGTGGGACGGCTCCACGATCACGGTAGATGGAACATGTGATGCAGATAGCACTACTTTTTATTTAAAAAATACGGGGGTGGGCGCAATGGATGAACCTCGAAATGCGAGGGTTCAGATTGTTAACGACGAAATTATCATGCTGCTCATCGTTGATACTTTCCAACTAGAGCTAGGGGAAACTAAGACCATAACCGTAGCTAACGATGACTATGCACTCCGTGTAGAAGCTGAGCAAGATAACAATCATCCCGTAGTTTCCACGGCTTCAACCATTGTGAGTTATTGTTCAACGCTTCCTGTGAATATTGCTAATAATCTGATTTTCAATTTTCCCAATCACGACGGTGATCCTTTCAGAGAAACAAGTTGCAGAGAGATTACGGGTAGCTACGATCCCAATTTTAAAGCAGCTTTTCCGAGAGGGACTCACGGACGATTTATTGAAAAAGATTGGGAGCTAACATACGATATTCATTTTCAAAACGAAGGAACAGATACCGCATTCACGGTAATAGTTCGAGATACGATAGCACCTGAGTTAGATTTATCCACTTTAAGAATTGGAGCGAGCAGCCACGATATGCAGTGGGAATTGACTACCGCAAGAGAGCTCATCTTTACGTTCGATAATATCCTTCTGCCTGACAAAAATACAGACGAACCACGCTCCCACGGATTCCTTCAATTTTTTATCCAGCCCGTTCAAGATATTTTACCAGGAACAGATATCAACAACGAGGCAGCCATCTATTTTGATTTTAACGAACCCATTATAACTGAAAATGTAAGACGGACTATTCGCGTACCTACCTACGCCAATGCGAGTTACTTAGATTTATGTGAAGGTGAAATTTTCCAAAATCAAATGATAGCAAGTGATACCATCTTGATAGATACTACTTCTATTTCGGGACAAGGTTTGTTTGTTGATTTTTACCATTTGAATATTTTTCCTTCCGACGAAATGATTGATACGATGATGGAAATTGGAAGTTATTATAATGGCGTATTGATACAGAGTGATACCATCATAACGGAAACGTATTTTGAAAATGGCTGTGAACAAATAAGAATTGTAACCATTTCGATTCTTACAGATGTAGAAGATTTGGATTTTAAAAATGAAATTAAAATTTTCCCAAATCCAGCATCTAATCAATTAATGATTAAATGGAAATCGAATATGATTGATCCGCAGACTATTGAAATCATAAAATATAATGGACAAGTTTTAGAAAAGCGAATTGTAGAAAATGATAATTCAGATTATCAGATAGTGAATGTTAGAGATTGGAGATCAGGAGTTTATTTATTGAAGACGACTACTCCGTTCGGAGTAGTTTATCATAAATTCATAGTTCTTAAATAGGAGAGTTGTTTAAAAATAAGGAATCGGATATTTTGAAAATATCCGATTCCTTGATTATTTCCTTAAATCTAACCCTATAACTTTAGGATTCGTATAAGGGTATTTTACTTCCACTTGAAAATTTTCCTCTTTTGTAAGTACCTTGTTATTATTTAACCAATTCAATTCAGATTTTGGAACAGCCTCGGCATTTAATTCCTCAAAGAAAATCCATAACCACGGTGTTTCCCCCGTTTGATTGACATTCGAAATTCTAAAATCAAACGGCTGAGTATAATTTATATAGTCTCCTTTTTCATCAGGAATCCCAATAATTTTTTCACCTTTTCCATTACCCAAAAAATGATACTGAATGGATAGTACTTTTTCATCTATCGCTAATTTTTTCTCATATTTTGCTTTCAAACTTTGTGTAGCAGTTTCATCACTTTCCAGAAAATAATTGGATGCAGGAGGTGGTAACCTTATCAATTCTGCTTCACTACCGTCGGGTAATATCCGAAAACGTTTCTTTCCTTTAACACCTACAATTTGAAAATTCTTATAATCTGGTTGCGTCGCTGAAAAACTTATATTATCATATTCATAAGGCGTAATCGCATTTCCCAAACTATCCAAAACTGCAAACTTGGGACTATTGGGTTTTTGGACAATGGTGAATTTATTTATGGGAAAGGTCTTGACTTGGGTATAAGTAGGAGGAATGATTTTTTTTCTATTAATATCATAACCTGCATACAATGGAACTCCTTCAGCCCTCGCAAAAATCAGATTTTCGTGAGCCATTTTGATAGCAGGATATTGAAGTGGTAGAACTTCCTGATTCAGGTGATTTTTAAGACCAAATCGTTTTCCTCTCCGTTTGGGATCATCGCTGATGACTAGTTTATTAATCAAATAATGACGGGGAGATAGTACATCATAGATATAGTGATCTACGGGAATCACTTCTTTAAAATCATTACGGACTAATTGACTTTTTCTATTTTGAAAAATCTTATAATTTCCTAAAACTAGGTTCTCAATTTTTGCTCCTTTGTGCTCAAAAACTACGTTACCTTCTTTATCAAAAACTTTAGCATCTTGTCCATCATATGCTAAGAGGTATTTTTCATCTAAGGAGTATTCCAATGATTTATAAATGGCTGGAACAATTACTTCCCCCAAATGATTGATACAACCATATCTTCGATTCACTCGTTTATTGACAACTTGTCTGTTGATGGTTTGAATAAAATTCTCATTCCAAGGTTTTAAACTTCCTTCGTAATCAAAGTATTTGATTACCTTATCTTTCAGGTTGGCAAAACCAATCTTTTTATCATGTCTTTCTAATTGAAAATAGTCTTCGGTAGATTTGAGTAAAGTGATCTTTTTATACTCAATAGGAATGAGTACTTCTCCTTTTGGGTTAATAACTCCAACTTTATCTTTGAGGTAAGCTAAGAAATATTTATTGTCAACGGATGCTTTTTTCCTATTTGCTAAAACTATCTCCCGATAAACAAAGGGAATGATTTCTCGGTTTAAACTATCAATCACCCCTACCCCAACATTGTATTTTTTAGCAATCATAAAATTGGAATATTTTTCTGATAAACGACTATACTCGAATGGAATAATCATTTTTTCATCATCAAAGCCCAACTTCCCTT
>JBCCJE010000363.1:0-5898 GCA_039027925.1 Bacteroidota bacterium | reverse complement strand
TTAATTTATCTTTGAAACATAATTGATTGCGCTTATCAAATATCCCCTGTATCTCCAGCAAATAATTATCCCATCTGAACTATAAATACCTATCGTCTGATTTTGTACAAATGTATTGTTTGACAAAAATTAAATTGACCATGCGAAAGAAACTAAGTGTATTTACATTGTTATTGCTGTTTCCGTTTTTTGTTTTTTCACAAAATTTTGAGGGAGGATTTTCTTTTGGATTGATGACGTACCAAGGAGATTTAGCCGAGAGTTTTGTGGAGTTGAGAGAAGCTAATCTTGCGTATGCGTTTGTACTCAGGAATGCGATAAGCGATCGGTTCTATTTGCGCGTAGGATTTATGGGAGGACAAATATCGGGAGATGACGCAAATGCCTCTAGTGCTGGTTTGCAGATGCGTGGGTTTAGTTTTCGTTCTGATCTTTATGAGTTTCATTTATTAGGAGAGTGGAACATACTAGGTGAGGGGAGGGCGAGCACGAGGGGAGGTGTGGAACGGCAGCGGTTTACACCTTATTTGTTTTTAGGCGTCGGAGCCGTATTATTTGATCCACAGGTATTTGATGGACAGGAGAAAGATCCAGAGGGTAGAGATTACAGTACCTTTAATGTGAGCGTACCCATTGGAGGAGGTATCAAGTTTGGGCTGAATGACAGGGTCGTACTTTCTTTGGAAGCGGGAGGACGTACTGCTTTTTCGGACTATTTGGATGGTATCAGCCAGCTAGGTAATCCCGATAGAAACGATTGGTACTTTGCGGGAAACTTGATACTGACTTACACCTTTGGTAGTCCAAATATACTTTAGACTTATTCCTGAAAGAATTTTTATTCTTGAAAAATTTAATTTTATTTACAGAAAATATTGGAAAACAATTTTTTTTTCTCGACTTTGTAATACCCTAATGATCCGTATGAAAATATGGAAAAAACACATTTTTTTAAACGCAAAAATTTTTAATCATGTTGATTCTTTACATCGCAACAGGTGCGTTCATCATGGGAGGTGCATTAATTATGTTCTCCAATTTGCTTTCACAGAAAAGCAGAAAATGATACTACGATCTCACCTTCAATCCCATCAACAGATTATCTTTCCTAAATATCGAACCATATCACACCCTGACTTTTTGTAAAGTCAAATCAACCAATTTACATTCTGCGCCATTTTTTTTGAAAATTTTCGTGTACTTGCACCAGCCTCGTGTGAGCCTATCTACCTTTGTCAAATGACTTGATTATTTGTTGGTCCAAGTTCCGTTAGTAGTTTCCTTCACATTCATATTGAGATCCAAAAACGCTAGGAGCTATGTGTCGAACTTAGGCTAAGGATCTCAGTTCACCTACGTTCTTTTTTTTTGTTGATGATGGCTTGAAATACTTTTAAGTAGCCACGGGTCATTTTTTCCCAACTATAATTTTCGAGTGTGTATTTCTGAAATTGCGTTGCTTGTACCTGTAGTTCCTTTGGGCTGTTCAGTAGCCAATGAATTTTTTCTATCCAAATTTCAGCATTGGCTGAAGGTAATAAATAACCATTTTTTTGATCTTTGATGGCTTCGGGGATTCCCTCTAAATTACTCGCCAGCACGGTCGCTTTCCTTATGGAAGCCTCCAACGCTACTAGACCGAAGCCCTCGGCATCTCCTGCTTTTTTTACATTGGGCATCACAAACAAATCTGCTAGGCTCAACATTTCTAGTAATTGTTGGAAGGGGAGTTTGCCCGTTTGGATGACTTTATTTTTTAGCCTTTTGTTTTTAAGTAAGTCCCTGATTTTGTCTTCGTCACTCAGCCCACCCTGTGCTAGTTGTATTTGTTTTAAAATGGAATTGGGAACGAGTGCATGCCACCAAGGACTTTTTTGCGGGGGCTTTACGGGCCCTACCATGATGGTAATGATCTCGTCATCGAGTTGAGGAATGACATTTTCTAAAAACCAACTAAATCCTTTTCGTTGAACTGCCCGCCCGAGGGTGACGATTACTTTTCTGTTCGTCAAATCGCATCCAAAATTTTCGTAGCAATATTTTAAAAATGCCTTTCTGTTGGGTTGAAAATCCGCAATCTGATGATCTACGCCGTTGGGCACTACGAACACTTTTTCCTTGGGAAATCCTCGTTGCAAACACGCTTCAGCGGTAGCAGTGCTTACACAGATAGCTGCATCGTACTGCGTGTATTTTTTTGAAATAAACCTTTGGTAAAAACGATTGGGAAAAACTAAGTCCAAACCGTGAAAAGTAATGATGACGGGAATGGAAGTATATTGTTTTAGCCACAAGGTAAATAATCCCATCAGCCCATCATTCAAATGAATGACCTCAATATTTGGATTTCGTCGAAGCGTATTTTTTACCCGAAATTTTAATTTTCTAAAAAAAGTAAGTTTGCTTTCCTCCTCACCCGTGAAGACAATTTTATGCACTATATTTTCCTTCTCGGCGTGAGCGATTAATTCATAACATTGCTTTTCCATTCCTCCGATGGTAGGTGGGTATTTATGAGAAATGAATAGGATTTCCATGGTTACTAAAAAATTTAGGTCTTGTTATTTTGGATGGATTCGGACGGAAGTGGAGGAGTGGCAGGATGTCCAGCTAACTTTTTTATATCCTGAAAATAAATGCTAACTAGGTGTTCCCAACTCAGCGTACGGGTAAATGTAAGTGCATTGTTAATAATTTTTGCTCTGAGTACTTCGTCATTTAGCAGCAGTTGGATTTTTTCCCAGTAGGCGCGTACCTCTTTGGTAGGGCACAAAAACCCATTAATTCCATTTTGTACAAAACTCTTTGGGCCTCCTCCGTCTGCTACCACCACGGGAATTCCTGATGCCATCGCTTCGATGACCACATTACCGAAGGTCTCGGTGTCCGATGGAAAAAAATAAATATCAGCCGAAGCATAAAGTTTTGCTAGTCTTTCGTGATCAATCATTCCGAGGAAGTGTACCTTGGGCATTTTCCTTTCAGCTTCTTTTCGAGCTACTCCGTCGCCTGCCACTACAAAGTTGACTTTTGCATTTTCTTTTTCACTCAATTCGTAAAGGTCAATTAGGGTTTGGAGATTTTTTTCCCAAACTAACCGACTGACAAAAAGAATGGTAGGTAAATCATTTTTTGTAATTTTTTTTAAAAAAGCGTTGTCCTTTTTATCAGGAGAAAAAAGGTTGGGATTGATTCCTCTCTGCCACAGTTTTAAATTTTTTCCCTCCAACCCACAGATTGTTTTAAGTTCGTGAATGATTTGTTGGGTAGGCGCATACACCAAATCGGGATCGTGATAAATATCCTTGGTCACTCCGATAGCTTTTCGATAAAAGAAAGGGGTGAGGAAAGGTACCTTGCGGAGGTAATATTTAATGTAGGTGATAAAGTGGGTATGGTAAATGGCGATGACGGGGATGTTATTTTTTAAGCCATATTCCTTGGCAAATTTTCCGAGCGGAGAAGGACTCGCAAAATGAATAACGTCGGGCTGAAATTCTTCCAACTTTTTTCGCATGCGCCTTTTGGAAAAATGCGGAAAAACGGCTCGGTAAGTACTATTGAAAGGTATTCTAAAAGTAGGAAGTTGTACCACTTCAAAACCGAGTGTTTTGTCAGGCGGCACACCACAAAAAAATATAAACTCAAACTCCTCCTTCGGAATGCGATCCAAAATCTGAAACATCGTCCTGCTCGCTCCGTCAAAATCTTGAATTAGAATTTCCGCAAAAAATGCAACTCTAATTTTTTTCATGTAGTGTAAGTTGGTTTTGCGCTAAGTATCGTATCGGAGTACGGGTAGTCAAAAAATGCGTCAATGCGATGTAAGAAGGACAACCCGTACTCCAGAACTCTTCCTCTAAAAATAAATTTTAAATCTCGCTCTGATGCCCCACTTGGTCACATTTGGATTATTCAAATAAGTAAATCTTCGTACCAAATCTACTCTAAAAAATCGGAAAATATTAGCTAGCGCTACACTTCCTTCGATGTAGGGCTTGTCTTCGAGGGTAAAGGTGGTCGTATTATCATTGGCATCCGTAGGGAAAAATAATAAACCATCATTTGTCTGAGGATCATTTCTATCATTGATACCGCCGTAGAGTACTCTGATGTTGATGGCTTCTCTCCACTTCAGCCTTCTGATTAGCGGAATTCTGTTGAGGAAAAATCCATTGAAATCGTGATCCAATATCAGGCTAGCGTACCGATCACTTACAAACTCCAAGAAATTCATCATGTTGTAAGCATACAATTGGTAGGAGTAAGTTTGGTTGGCAGCGTGTACTCTCAGCAATGGGTAAGGCAACTGACCGAGAATGATGCCTCCCTGAACCCTTACATCCGAGTATCCTAATCTTGATAAGAAAAACCGCTTGAAAACATTCAGAGAAAAATTGTGATAATTATACTCTCCTCCGAGTAATCCTTTTAATCCGGTGTGATAACGAAACGTAAAAATAGGAGACCTATTGATGATCGGTTTTCGGTAGGTTTTCCCTTGATAAAATTGTTCATTAGGTGCCCAACGCAGCATCATATTTAGCTCCGATGTTTGTACGTCGCTCACTTGCTCTAATTCACCAAATGAATTTCTTCTTTCGTAAACTAAATTGGCGGCAGGAATCTGTTGCCAATTTCGATAACCCAACGCAAATGAAAAATGATTTTGGTACTCCTGTAAATATTCAATTTTGTAATCGGTGTTGTAGAGGTATTTGTCGTTTGCTCCTCTTTTGAAGGAAAGCAGGAAGTTATCTTCTTGTACAAATTGTAAACGTTGACCTGGAATCTGCACTTCTCTCTGCGCGCTTACCCGCAGTCTGCTCACGGGAAATTGGTGAACATTGCCTTCGCTGAATGCGTAAGTCGCTCCCAAGTATCCTTTGAATTGTTTGTCCTTAAAACCGTAGGCACCGTAAGTTTCGATTTCGAATTGGTCATTGAAGTCCATCGTCGTTCTACCGCCCAGTCGTAATCTGAATCCTTCCACGGGGTTAAAACTGTAAAAAGTATTGACGGGGCCGATCTCAAAATTTGGCCCAACGTTAGAGTATCCAGATAGCAACAATGAGGTGATACCCATCACCCGCTTGAATACTTTGACATTTTGTAGGCTATCAATGTTTTGGTAAGTGCTTGATTCTGAGGTGGTTAAGCTGTAGTGTCGGTTGTTGACCCAATACGCATCGGAATCCCCCGTGCTAATATTTCTTTTTTCTACGGCTATCCCCTTGTAGTCCTCCTTGGGGCGCGGTTGGTTGAGGACGACGTCCCTGCTAGAGACAAACCTACGCCCGTAAACGCCCATCCCTTTTTTGGTCAGCCCAAAGTCAGCACCAAATTCGTCCGTAATTTTGAAATATCCTTGGTCGTCTATTTTCTCAAAATCCTGAATGATTTTTAATGACTTGACCCAGTTCAAACTAATTTTGGGATTGACGGACATATCTACTTTTTTGATAGCGTGATTGTCCTTGTAGGCTATGAACAAAGTGCCTTGAAAGAGAATGTCTAATTTATTACGGGGCGAAAAGAAAAGTTCAATGCACTCCACTCCATCTAATTTAACGGTATCTTGAATAAAGAATTTGTAAAAAGTAGGTGCGCCCTTGGCAACGGGACTAAGAAACTGCTGCGTCAGAATCGTGATATTGTTATCGTAAATATCAACCTGCTGATACAGATTATCTAAGTATTGATTGAATCCGTTATTGTCCACGTAGCCCTTGAAGGTGACGGTGGTATCGGCATTCACCCATTCTTTCGTCTTCTTTGGCGACTTACGGTAGAGGACATCCGAGAGAGATTCTCGTAGAAAGACGGGCAGAATTTCGATACCGGGTAGAGAGGTGGTATCCATATTTTCGAATAGGAATTGGAACTTACGGAACGCTC
>JBCCJE010000362.1:0-5907 GCA_039027925.1 Bacteroidota bacterium | reverse complement strand
CATCTGCAAAAATTACAAGATAGACCCGAACAATTGCAATCGAGAATATTTAAAAAATTATTCAGGGTAGCAGAGATAGCAGGATTTACAAAAAAAGAGCAAGAAGAATACGAAGAAAGTTTGAAAAATTATCGAGATATAAAAAATGTAGTGGATACGGCGAGAGAAGAAGGGGTTGAGATAGGAGAAAAAAGAAGAAACATTGAAATAGCGAAACAGATGAAAGAGGCTGGTGAACTAATAGAGAAAATCCAAAAATATACGGGACTTTCTAAAGAGGAAATCGAGAAGTTGTAGATCAATTCATTAATAACAAAAGTGATTGAAAGATATTGAAACAAACGGAACTTTGAGTAGTAAGATACATTAATCCTTATACGCTAATGCTCGAGTATTAGTGGATAAATCAACGGGCTTTCCTCCTGAGCAAGTAGTTTTTAAAATTTGCTAAATTGTCTCGCAAAATAGCTAAGTAAAAAATTGAAAAACGTAAAGTTAAAACTGACAAAAATCTATTTCCCATTTCTTCTGATTACTGTAGGAACAATAGTTTTTTATACATTCCTCCGATGGTTTTTCACCATCTACATGGGTTACGATGTGCTCAAAGATGAGATACTTAACATTTGGATTCCTTTCGCACTTCCTTGGCTACCTATCCTATTTTTTCTTCGGAGACCATTGCGTATCCTAAGCATTCGGAGAAAGCGAGACAATGGTCATTTTTTGTATCAATTCTTTATGGTAGGTGTCATATCGCTTCCTATGATTATTTTTCAGCATTACATTGAGCAAGCAGCTTACGATCTGATTTCAGTTACATCGGCAGAGGAAGTGGTAAACTTCCAAAAAGAAAAGTTTTTTAAAATTGAGCAATTCGAGCTGGATAAATCATCAGTTTTGTCGTACGCTACATCTCGAACAAAAGGTAAGCATAATGATAAATTAAGCTTCTACTTGTACATGGCACTCCCTTTCCAAAAATCTAATCTTGTATGGTATGGCGTTGACTTTATAGAAACCATTGATAACGATCTCTCTTCCGAAGAGAAAAATACGTTGTGGTATAAATTTCAACAGTCTTCCAAAAAATCATTCCAAGAGCTTGATTTTCAACAAGTTACCTACTTTAAGAAGTTAAGTTTTTCGGACGAAAGAGACGGTTACTTTAACGCTATTACCAAAAGAAATCCAACATTACCAGAGAAGGATATAATTGTTTTAGTTCCAGAAAAAGATCGTTTTGAGGAAAGACTAGGCAATTATTTAAAGTGGATGTTGAGATCATTTGGCGTAGGATTGTTTATTTTTTTACTCATGGTTTTAATTCCCAAAATTGATAAAAGGGAGTTAAAGAATTTTAATAACAACCAACCTATTAAAGATGATGACTTACAATGGTTACAGGATTTTCTGAATCCCAACGGCGAAACGAAGGCAACTGCATTTTTAGTGATCCTCAATCTGTTGGTCTTCCTGTGGATGATTATCAAAGGGATTAACATTGTTTCACCGTCAGCTACAGAATTGCTAGCATTTGGAGGTAATAAAAGAACTGAAGTTTGGAATGGTGAATATTGGCGACTCCTTACCTCCGTTTTTATTCATGGAGGGATCATGCACCTTGCTTATAATCTGTTTGCCATCGGCATTTGTGGAAGTGTGTTGGAAGGTATTTTGAGTCCATTTAGATTGATCTTTATTTTTCTTCTTTGTGGGATCGTAGCAAGTTTTGCTAGTATTGCTATGAACGAAAACTTGGTAAGCGTGGGTGCATCGGGAGCGATATTCGGATTTTATGGAGTGATGATAATTTTTAATGTATTTAAAATATACCCTGTGCAGGATAGAAGTATTATTTGGATTATTGTAGGACTATTCGGTGGCGTCAGTTTATGCTTTGGATTTATCTCTAATGGCATTGACAATGCTGCTCACATTGGAGGACTCTTGAGTGGCCTTTTGATTGGAATTGTTTTAATAAAATTTTACAAAAAAGAACTTGTTCAAGAATAAGGACATGCCTGCTGATGCTTCAGCGTAAGCGTGTAAATAGATAAGAAGCCAGAGGCTTCACATTTTCACACCAATGCTGGAGCATTGGCGCGAATTGGGATGGGGCATTGGCGTAAATCGGGATTTGTAAATATGTTGTTTTTATTGTCCTCACTCTACCATTTTGTCAACTACTGCTTCTTCCCAAGGTACTTTTTTGGAAGCATAAAAATTTAGCCCCATCGCATCCAATCTTGATTGTTGTTTTCCCAACCGAACTTTATATTCCTCCCAATCTCTACCTGCTTGTGGTGACCAACCAATCTCTGCGTAACCCAGTAATCTAGGAAAAACCAAATAAGCCACTTCGTCCATGTTAGTTACTGTCTCCGTCCAAAGCGGTGCTTCTACACCGAGGATATCTGCTTCCGTTGCCCCTTCCACCATTTCCGTAGGATCCCAAGTGTAACCATCGTCTATCTCGATGTAGCCCGCCCAATGCAAGCCCAATTCCGTGGTGGAATCGTACTGCATATCAAGGTAAGCGCGCTTAGCGGGAGACATCACCAATTTTACATTTTGTGCTACGGCGGATTTGGCATTTTCTTCCTTTGCCCAGTTCTGAGCTACTGAATTTGATTCTAGTTTTGCAGCCACTACGTCGTCCCATCCCATCATTTGTTTACCGTGTTTGTTCACAATGTCTTGTACACGGTTGATAAATTTGATGTAATCTTTTTCCTTAGTTACGTGAGATTCATCACCGCCAATATGAATGTAGGGACCAGGGGTCATCGCCGCAAGCTCTTTCACCACGTCGTCCACAAATTCGTAAACTACTTCCTTGCTAGTACAAAAGGTGGAAAATCCAACCTCCGTTCCCGTGTATAGCTTCGTAGTTTTTCCATCGCAGTTGAGTTCGGCGTAGGACGCTAAGGCAGCGTTGGTGTGTCCCGGCATGTCTATTTCGGGCACAATCGTGATGTGACGATCTTGCGCATATTTTACTATCGCCATGTAATCTTCTTGAGTATAAAATCCACCTTCACCGCCACCTACTTCGGTACTGCCTCCTATCTCCGTGAGTTTAGGCCATTTTTTAATTTCTATTCGCCAGCCTTGATCGTCCGTCAAATGAAAGTGTACATAATTCATCTTAAACTGCGCACACCAATCTATAAACTGCTTCGCTTCCTCTACTCCAAAAAAATGACGCGCCACATCCAACATTGCTCCACGGTAACCGAAGCGAGGAAAATCTTTAATTATTCCCGAAGCGATTTCCCAAGAGCCTGCTTGCTGGGTTTTAGCATAAATAGCAACCGGTAATAATTGTCGAATCGTCTGCATTCCTCTGAACAATCCAGCGGTGCTATTGGCTCCAAGGTTGAGTTGATCTTCGGTAATCAAAAGTTGGTAGCCCTCTTTTCCTAGATCGGGTAAATCATTTTTTAACAATATATACACGTTTCCTTTTTGACTCAAATCTTTGGCGTAAACTACGGGAAATTCAAACCCTGTTGCGGGAGAAAATTCACCAGCGAAGTAGGCGCCTAGCTTTTTAAGTTCGTCACTATCTTGATTAATAATTACTTTGGTATCCGCAGTCAATCGGAAAGAACTTCCCGTAGCTTTGACTTCGTAGGGTTTGGGAATTAAATTTTCCTTGGAAAGGTCTTTGGGCGTAGCGGGAATTTTTTTCTCACAAGAAAACATAACAATACATATACAAATAAGTAAAAGAAGGAATTTTTTCATTTTGTTATAATTTGGAAAATGTTTAGAATTTAAAGTTCGAGGGCTTGTCCCGAAATCTTGGTGATTTGAGTTTGCACGTTTGTTAGACCTCTTAGCCCCGCAAATTAGAGATTAACAAGCAGCACTGCTCAACTATATCTTTACTTACGTAAGTTAATTGTTATATCTGCCTATCAATAGGCAGGTGTCGTCTCGCTGGGAAGGCTACTCAAAAAATAAAGAAAGACCTTCTAACCTTGTGATAGCAAAACCAGTTAAAAAATGGAAGGTCTCGTCGAGTTCAAAAAAAGAACCTAGCACTAAGTTAAGGAAATTAGAAGAAGAAATAAAAAGTCTCAATTTTCAAAATGAAGAGTTAAGAAGAGTGAACAGAATGGAAAGAAAAAAGACGAAGTTAGCTAGACAGAGTCGTGATAAATGGAAAGTGAAGTATAAGGGAAAAGTCAATAGAAACCAGGACTTGGAGAAGAAACTAAAGAATATCAACTTTTGAGCAGCCTACCCGAAGGGACGACACCTACTATTTCAAAGTACAGTCAGTTTTCCGTAGGTTAAATAAAAAAAACCGCACATTCCATAATTTGGAACATACGGTAGATATATTTCAGATTAATATTTATGTTGAAAAAAATTAATTCAATCAAATATCTGAATTCTAAATTTTCCGTTTTTCACACTCAGACTTTTGCCCGTCACCGTAGAAATATTTCCCGAAAAACTACCCGATAAAAAATCATTCTCATCCCAATCCTCGATCACTAAATCCGCCCCACCGCTGTAGTTGGCACCATCTCCCGGACCAAAAATATTTTGAATATCTGCGGCGTGATTTCTCCATTGGAGGGATACATTATTTAAAGTGATGGGCACTTCATTTTTATCCAGCCTTCTGCCTGTAATAAAAATGTCGAAAGACTTGTCTCCGTCGTCGGCATAACGAATCAAATTGAGTTGGTCCTGAATGATGGTGTCAACGCTAGTGATGATGGTATCGTAGAAGTAATAATTATTGTAAGGACTAGCCGAGGTGGACTCGTACCTAATCAAATCGTTGTTGATACTCGCTTCGATAAATTCTCCCGAAGTTTTCAGCAGCGTTTCTTCTTTGGTGCAGCCATTGGTGAGGGCAATTATGCACGTCATCATTAGTACTTGAATAATCAATTTCATAATATCTTTTTTTAAAAATGATAAAAAACACCAGCCGTAAGGCTAGGTAAAAATGGACTCTCAGAGTTTCTTAACAACATCTGATTATAGTTCAACTCCAACTGACAATTGAATCTTGGATTTTTAAATCGGTAAAGTAATCCCGCTCGGTAGTTGATAAAAATGGGAAGAACAAATCGAGTAGGCGAGTCGGAATACGAGGTTCTAGCATCTACCAATTCGTTGGTGATCGTATTTCTGTACGTGCGTTTGTCAATATAAACGGCACTTATCAATCCTCCTAAGGATGCCCCCACGTAGGGATGCCACTTGGGATTATTACCTATCCAATAGCTTGTTCCGAATTGGTATAAATACCATCGAGTTTCGTCAGTTCTACTTTCGAGAGTATAAGTTGGCGTGGGACTGAGGGCGAAGTCAATTGCGTCTTCTTGCTTGAATCGAATGTGGAATAAATCTGCCTGCAAGCTCCACCGAGGATTCAAAAAGTACCTTCCTCTCGCTCCGATCATTAATGGGGTTCCATAATTGGCATCAGATTTCAGAAATGGTCGAGAAACGTAAAGCCCGATCATTTTCCTCTTAGCATAGGTAATCTTGTTGGGAAAAGAATCTATTTTTAGATGGCCCGCTGTCCCCTCGCTAGGTTCGTCCTCCAATTTGTACAACTCAATTCTTCTATTTTTTTGTTTGGAAAAAACGAGCGCAATTGGCCGCTCAAATAACAAAGGTGATGACTGGATAGGTCGAAAAGCAACTTGTTGCTCTACTGCCATTTCCCCTTCCTCATAACTCATGCTGGCTGGTAGATTATTGTTTTCCTTAATTCGATAACTATCCGATGTCAAATTTTGCGGTATTTCTTTTTTCAAAAAAGTAGGTTTGGATAAGTCACTCGGCGATGAATTTTTATAAAAAGAATTTTTAGCAGTAGAGAAATTTAAGTTAATAGCTTGATTTGTAATTGTTTTGTTAGGACTTCTT
>JBCCJE010000361.1:0-5919 GCA_039027925.1 Bacteroidota bacterium | reverse complement strand
ACTACTTAGCACCATGCTTTGAGAACTTCGTGGGATAGCAAATAAGTAAAGCAAAAGTTCTTAAAGCCAACAAACGCTCCATAATTTGGCTTTAAGAACACTTACATTCCCGCTTTCTCAGCCCACGAGGTGCTCAAAGCATGATGCTAAGTAGTTACCTTTTTTTTTAAAACAAAAAATATTTCACAATGAACCCTTTATCCATCTTTGTTCTCGCTGCTCTACTCCTCTCAATTCTCTTCTCTTACCAAAACATCCTAAATTTATCCTAGTTATGAATAATAATAAAACTATCGGCTTAGTACTCTCTGGCGGCGGCATGAAAGGTGCTGCCCACTTAGGCGTCATCAAGGCACTCGGAGAAAATAATATTTTTCCAAGTATGATCTCTGGAAGTAGCGTCGGTGCTATCGTGGGTGCTTTGTACGCTGCCAATTTCAAAGCAGAAGAAATTCTAGAGTTTTTTAAAATCAACAAAACAGTTTTCAGGTGGCGACATTTTTCTCGTAGTCGCCCCGGCTTTTTGAATGCTGAACGCTACGACGAGATTTTTGAATCTTGGCTGGATCATCACACTTTCGAGACCCTTTCCAAAAAATTATTTATTTGTGTTACCGATGTGCTGAACGGGAAATTCCAATTTTTTTCCCAAGGAGAATTAGTAAAACCCATACTGGCATCGGCGGCTGTCCCCGGCGTTTTTTCTCCCGTAGAAATAGAAGATAACTGGTACATTGACGGTGGCACTATGAATAATTTCCCGGTAGAGGCTTTGATTGGTCAGTGTGATTTTGTGATCGGTAGCCTTGCTTCTCCTAACAAACCCATTCCCAAATCAGCGATTAGTAACTCGATGCGACTCATCAATAGAGCTACTGAGTTGACTTTTCACTCGTCCACACTTGCCAAACTTCACCAATGCGACCACGTCTTTGCGCCCCAGGATTTATACAATTACGGCATTTTTGATAGTAAAAAAATTGATGAGATGTTTCAGGTGGGTTACGACCATGCCACACAACACATGGAAAGCCTCATCCAAAAACTATTCGAACAACAACGGCAGATCATTTAGTAGGCAGTAAGTCGAGTCCGTTGGTTGATGTACAGGATAGCTTTTAGCTTTACGAATTAGAAATTGATCGGAGGACGCACAAAGGACTCAACGTTCAAATTTCTGATTTGTAAAATTCCTCAAATCTTTTTTTGCGCCGTAAATGACGAGCAGATCACCTTCCTCCAAAACTGTTTCGGGAGATGCCACGCCCTGTACAACTAATTTATTTTGCGGCGCACCGAAGGTACTTTTCACTTCCTTATTTTTGATCGTCGTGAGGGCCAACAAATTATACTTTGATCGTAGCTTGACCTCACGGATTTTTTTTCCAATAAAAACTGTGGGTACGTTGATCTCAATGATACTGTAATCATCACTCAATTCGAAGGAATCCACCACGTTCGTCAAGCACAATTTTTTGGCCCACCGTTCGGCGGTTTCCTCTTCGGGATAGACAATTTCATCAATCCCGATTGCCCTTAAAACTTTCTCGTGCAAGCGATTAATTGCCCTGCTGATGAGCCGTTTGGTTTTTAAATTTTTAAATAAAGCTGTGGCCATCACGTTAGCCCCTTGATCTTCACCAATGGCAATGATTATGATATCCGTACCTTCTAGTGGCAAACCCGAAACCGCCAACTCATCGGTAGCATCCATTCGAATGGTGTGCGATATTTTTTCCTTGTACAAATCAACGGGCGACATATTGATATCTATCCCGATCACTTCGTGTCCTTGCAGTGTTAATCTTTCTGCTAGCGATGCCCCAAAATTTCCGAGACCAACGATAATGTATTTCATTTTTATTGATTTAATTGATCGTTATCTCTTCGGTCGGATAACGGTAATTTTTAATTCTGACCTTTCTAAAAAATGCGATAAAAATAGTCAACATACTGATCCTGCCGATGAACATCATCACGATAATCGTCATTTTCCCTCCATTACTCAAATCGCCCGTAATCCCCAAACTCAACCCAACGGTACTGTACGCAGAAAAGCATTCGAACCCGATGTGTAACAATCCTTTTGCGGGATCAAAAATAGTAATCATCATCACTCCAAGGCCAATCACCAACAGTGATAAAGAAATAATGGCGAACGCCCTCTTGATAGAAATATCCGCAATCTCCCTCCTAAAAACTTCCACCCGATCTTTTCCCCTTGCCAAACTAATAATATTCAAAACGGCAATGGCAAAAGTACTCGTCTTGATCCCTCCCCCCGTAGAAGCCGGAGAAGCACCAATGTACATCAGCAAAAAAGTAAGCATCAAGGTAGGAAAATGCAATGCTGTCATGTCCACCGAATTGAAACCCGCCGTACGTGGAGTAGCTGCACCAAAAAGCGCCGTTACTATTTTTCCAAAAAAAGTGTGCTCCGCAAGGGTATTGTTATATTCGAGCGCAAAAAATAATACGAACGCTACCGTCGTCAAGGACAGGGTAGTGATGAGGGTGATTCTACTATTGATATTGAGCATCCAAGGACGATGACGGTAGGTGTCATTTTCCCTCAAAAAAACTTGTCGGAACTGGTACTTCAAATATTCCAAAGTATTAACGACGATGGAAAAACCTAAGCCCCCCAACACAAAAGTAAAAATGACAATGAGTTGCAAGCCGTAGTTAAATCTAAATTCTCCTTCGTAAAGACTATTCGAAAGGGTAGAAAAACCTGCATTGCAAAACGCAGAAATCGAATGAAAAATAGAAAAGAAAATTTGATCAAAAAGCGAATTAAACGTAGCCGCATCGAGCGTAAAAAAAATCAGTAGCGCCGAAATACCCTCTACCACGAATGCAATCAATATGATGTAGCGCAAGGTGCTGAAGACTTCCCCTACCTTGCGGGAGTTAACCAATTCACTCAGCGTCAGTTGGTTTTCGTAAGTCGTCACGCCAACGAAAAAGTAGCTGAAGTAACTCACAAAAGTCAAAATCCCAAGTCCACCTACCTGAATCAAAAACATAATTATCCCCTGACCAAAAAGCGTAAAATCGGTAGCGGTATCCACTACGATCAACCCCGTGACGCACACCGCACTCGTGGAAGTAAAAAGCGCATCCAGGTACGTGAGTTCATCGTACGTAGCGTTGGGCAGCATCAACAAAAGTGATCCCAAAAATATGATAAATAAAAAACTGAAAATAAATAACTGGGCAGGATTGAGAAAAGTACGATTAAAATCCAACTTGATTTCGAAGAACTCCCGAACGAAGGTGAGGATGACCGCCACTACGACCCACGCAGGATTGCTGAGTATCAAATCAGTTCGAAATGCTTCTCCTACAAAAATATACATATAATAAATGTACAAAGTATAAAGAACTGACAATAAGTCGAATGCGAATACTTTTCGGCGAAACTTACTGATATTGTTGCGATAGCGAGTGGAAGTGGCTACCAACCCAATGGTGATTACAAAAAAGTAAAATCCGTCAATGACTTGTTGGTAAGTATCTGATTGGCTAAATCCAAAATCAATGATAAAGGTCAATATCCCGAGGATACTGATCCAAAGCACAATCTTATAAAATGTCTTTAAGCTCAAATCTATTTTTTGAGGATTTGCGCTCACGGGGGAAATGTTGAAATTATCCTGTGAGTTTACTGAATTAAAAGGAAATCTAAGAATGACTACACTAACGATATTTGGTTTTGACCTTCCTGTATTACAAAGAACTCTTTTGAATGTTCAGCTACTCATATAAATTGTGCTTGCTCTGGGGTTCTCCAAAATCAAAAGTACAATCATCCTCTACTCCCCTACCTAAGGGTTTTTAAAAAACTGCGCATAGTTGGCTTTAACAACCCTAGCCTCCCGCTGTACCCATCTCCACGGGGTTATCAAAGCGTAGATTCTAAAGCAGGTAATTTTTTTAAATAAAACCCAATTTTAAAAACAAAATCAACACTCTTTTGTTTGTACATACAAATATTATGACCAATGGAAAAATGTGATTCTAAATATTGTGGATGCTTGTACAACGCTGCCGCTACCTTGGCTAGGAATATGACCAAGCTCGCAGACGAAGCATTTTCGGATTTAGGTATGACTGCTTCCTACGCTTTTTTACTAATGACCGTCAACGAAAAACCCGGTGTGCAGCCCTCGGAGATTTGTCAACATTTGCAATTGACGCCATCCACGGTCACTCGACTGATCGAAAAAATGGAATACAAAGGTCTCTTGAAAAGAAAAAAAGTAGGTCGCTCCACCGAGGTTTATCCCACTAAGAAAAGCATACAATTACAACCCAAAATAAAAGCTGCTTGGAAAAGCCTTTCCAGTAGCTACACAAAAATCTTAGGAAAAGAAGATAGCAAGGTACTCGTGGCTGCCATCTACGCTGCCAATAAAAAATTGGCTTTGTGAAGTGAGAAGAGAGAGGTGGGAAGCGAGAACAGAGATACGAAAAGCGGGCTTTTACCCTTTGCGCTTTTTTTTCTCGCTGCTCTCCTCTCACTTCCCAGTTCTCTCTTCAAAACCATAAAAAAATTAACTCCTATTCATTAACCCTAATTAAATTCATTGTAGAATGAGTCAGAAAATTTTAATCACAGGAGCTAGCGGTGGCTTCGGAAAACTAACCGCAAAAACATTGTTACAACAAGGTCATCACGTAGCGGCATCCATGCGCAACGCCGAAGGACGCAATAAAGAACACGCCGACGAACTAAGGGCAGCAGGTGCAACCATCGTGGAAATAGATGTTACCAATACCGATAGTGTCAACAACGGCGTGCAACAAGCCATTGATGCGTTGGGTGGACTAGATGTCGTAGTCAACAATGCCGGCGTGGGGGTACTAGGATTACAAGAGCAGTTTACCCCCGAAGATTGGCAACGACTATTTGACATCAATGTCTTCGGTGTGCAGCGGGTCAATCGAGCAGCCCTGCCCCATTTGCGAGGTCAAGGTTCAGGACTTTTGGTGCAAATATCAAGTCTGTTGGGCAGAATGACCATGCCATTTTATGGGCCTTACAATGCGTCCAAGTGGGCGGTGGAAGCATTAGCGGAAAACTACCGAACCGAGCTATCTGGTTTTGGAGTGGACTCCGTAATCGTCGAGCCAGGCGGGTATCCGACTTCTTTTTTCGATAGTTTAATCAAGCCTTCCGATCATTCGCAGGATGAAAGCTACGGAGAAATGACCCACGCGCCTAAAGCTATGTTTGATAATTTTGAAGGCGCACTAGCTTCTAACCCAGCCCAAAATCCTCAGGATGTAGCTGATGCCATCGCTAAGGTTATCGGCACACCCGCAGGAGAGCGTCCCTTCCGAACCGTGGTAGATAAAATGGGGATGGGTGCACCCATTGAGCCTTATAATGAATCCTTGCGTCAATTGACAGAAGGCGTGTACGGTGCCTTTGGTATGGGAGACATGTTGAAGTTAAAAGTAGCGCAAGAGTAGTTTTCCAAATGTATTGTTATAAAAATGCCATCCTACTAGCCTAGGGTGGCATTTTCTATTTTTGGCATTCTATTTGGATACCGATAGCAAAGTAGTTATATCATCTTACCATCAGGTGGCTAAGAACCATCAAGAATCCAAAATTAGACTTAGCTGGAGTTTTTTCAAACTCAAAAAAATGTACAGCAACTATTGTTTCGTAACAACAATGTGTGGCTATCAGCAATGGCATTTTTCCTCCTCAATAAGGAATGGTTCAATAATAACTTTACATTTTCTACTTGTTCTTTTTCCTTTCTGCTGCGTTGATCCCGAGTACTCGGGACGCTGATGCCCTGCATCGCCTGCGTTTTTCGCCTTGCATAAAGAAAGAATAACTGCGCATAAAATGTAAAGTTATTATTGAACCATTCCTTATTGAGGAGGAAAAATGCCATT
>JBCCJE010000360.1:0-5923 GCA_039027925.1 Bacteroidota bacterium | reverse complement strand
TTTTAGGCATCATGACATCACTAATGATAAGATCGGGTGTATGCTCTATCGCCTTGTCAATACCCTCTTCGCCATTCATGGCAATCTCTAATTGATAGTTCTCTTGCAAGCACTTGATGAGATAATGGATAACGTCCGCATTATCTTCGATTAAAAGAATGGTTGGTTTTTCTGTAGGAGTTGTTTCGGAGTGAGCAGTAGCAGTAAGAGCTGCTTTTTCTTTTTCGGTAATTTTTCTTGGAATAAATATATTTTGAAAATGTTGTTCATCTTCATCCATAGGAGCTTTACGGGTAATGGGAAGCGTCACGGTGAAGGTAGCTCCTTTACCCTGAATACTAGATACTTGAATATCCCCTTCCATAGCCGTTATTAATTCTTTGACCAAAGTAAGACCTACACCTGTACCTTCTTCTTGGCGAGTAGCGGTATCATCCACTTGATAAAACCTTCCAAAAATATGAGGTAATTCCTCTTTAGGAATACCCTTTCCCGTGTCTTTGATTTCAAAAGAAAATAAATGGTCTTGAATATTAATTCTCAAATAGACATTCCCTCCTTCGGGAGTGAATTTAATAGCATTAGAAATGAGATTCGAAAAGATTCTAGTGATCTTTTCTTTATCAAAATCCATAATAAAGCTTTCCTCTTCTGCTAAAAAATGAAAGGTAATACCAATAGAATGAGCATACGACTGGAAGGATTCCATCAAGTATCGGAGGTAGCGAATGATGTCTCCTTGAGTATAACGAATCGACATATCTCCTGATTCTAGTTTACGCAAATCTAGGATTTGATTGACGAGATTGAGGAGTTGGTTACTGTTCCGTTGAATGGGTTCTTTGATACTATTGGTATTATCCAATTGATCTACCAAACCTGAAATCACCGTAAGCGGCGTTCTAAATTCATGGGTGATGTTCGTATAAAATCTTGATTTGGCTCGATCCAGTTCTTTAAGGCGTTCTTTTTCTTTTTGTTCTTGCTCTATTTTATATCGCAAGTTCAAACGCCTTTGTTGAAATTTTAATACTTGCCATATTCCTAATCCCACTAAAATCAAATAAGTCAAATAGGCTAAATTGGAGCGATACCAAGGCGGTAAAATAGTGATCTTTAGTTCCCTAATTTGTTCACTCCAAATACCGTCACCATTAGCACCTTTGATTTTAAAGGTATAACTGCCTGGGTCAATATTAAGATAGTTGGCTTTATTTTCAACGGAAAGATGAGCCCATTCTAGCTCCGCTCCTTCTAGATAATATTTAAATTGATTTTTAAAAGGGGCAGAAAATTCTAAGGCGGCGAATTCTAACGTAATACTGTTTTGCTCAAAAGGCAAAGTAATGTTGGATGTATATTCTATTGATTGATTAAGTAGTTGGCTACTATCTCTAATATAAGTGGGCTGGTTGTTGACTGTCAGACCTGTTATCCAAACTTTGGGTACTTGCTCATTATCCTTTAAGTCTTTTGGATGAAAAATATTAAGTCCATTAATTCCTCCGAATAACATTTCCCCCGTTGAAGCTTTGGCGTACGCCCAAGTATTAAACTCATCACTTTGCATACCATCAGCCTCCGTAAAGTTTTTGATCTCACCATTATTTGGGTTATACTTGATGATTCCTTTATTGGAACTCATCCATAGATTGGCTTCATCATCCGATAGGACACCATAGATGACATCGTTGGGCAACCCATGTGTTGTAGTGTTTATATGGGTAAAAGTCATATTACGAGTATCCAAGCGATGCATTCCTCCTCCTTTCGTCCCTATCCAAAGCATATTATTATCTTTTGGATCTATGAGTAGAGATGCTACGTCATTATTTAACAATCCTTTTACATTTCCCTCTTTTACTTTGATCAATTCAAATTCATAATTATCATTGATAGGAGTAGCATGAACCAATCCTTTAGAGGTACCTATCCACCAATGTTGATTAGCTGTACGAACAAGGGAGTAACAATCATATAAACTGTAGGTTAATTCTTCAAGATCAGATTCTCGAATCCCAGTTTGAAAGAGCTTTTTAAAACTATATCGCTCCAACTGATCGGTGATAATTTCATACTTAATTAGATGTCCAGATGGACTTGCTACCCAGATGGTATTAGTGGCTTTATCCATCATTGCGGTATGATTTTCAGGAATTTCCTCATCTAATACCACTTTGCGTTCTAATTGTCCCGATTCCGATAATTGATAAACTTCGGGGGTGCTCCCATTTTTTCCTACCAACCAAAGAGAACCTTTATTATCTTCCAACCACCAAACAGCATTTAATGCTTTGGTAATTTGGGACTGGTTAGAAAAATGTCTTTCCCAAGCGCCAGTAGTTATAATTTTACCGTCCTTTGATAAGTAGGGACGGGAATAAATAGATTCGCCAGAGAAATAAGTTTTAATCTTTAGATTCCGCGGAGCAATTTTCATAACACCGTATCCCGATGTGGCTACCCATACATTACCAGACTGATCGTAGATCAAATCGAGAAAAGTTTCCTTCCTAGCTGGGATGACCATACTTGCGTTTTTTCTCCTCAACATTTTTTCTCTTGGAGTCCATTGATCAAAAAATAATAATTCACCAAAAGATCCGACCCAAAGTTGGTTTTTGTTTTCATTATAGTAAAAATAACTAAGGGTAAAATCTGTAGGAATCGTTAACCATCTATTATCTCGGAAAAAACGTATTTTCTTCTCCTTGTTGGGGAAATAAGCAAAACCATTTTTAATATCTTGTGCAAAAACATTGATGCTCGAATCAATTAGCGGAGCTCCTAATCGCTCCCACTCTAGCGTATGTATATCAAGTCGTAGTAGCTGGTAAGTTGCAACAACTAAATATAGATATTTATCATCCATCTTAGTTATTAATAAAACAGACAATAGGTCAGGTATGGTTTTTATTTTTACCTCACTCAATATTTCTTCTTCTAAGGGTAATCTTTCCCAAAAATTTTTGGGTAATTCTAATTTTAAAAATAATCCCGTAACATTTTCGACCACCCATATATTTCCAATAGAATCAACCACCAGATCCTCAATATCCATATTTGCCCAGGACTTGATAGCAGGATTAGTCTGTGGAACTTTATAAAACTTCTGAGTTTTTTTATGGAAAATGTTCATTCCTCCACCTTTTGTTCCTATTAAAAGGTAATCCTTGTATTCGAAAATCTGGGTCACCCAATTGTGCGAAATAGAATATTCATCGGTAGGGTCTTGGGTAAATACTTCAAATCTTTCTCCATCGTAACGATTCAATCCATTTTTAGTACTTAACCAGATAAAGCCTTCTTGGTCTTGGTGGAGTTTTGATACATATCCTTGAGTTAGTCCATCTTCAATGGTGAGACGCTCAGGGATAAATTCAGTTTGTGCCAGAAGCGATGAAACTGATATTAAGATAAGGAAGAATAGTATTTGACTGCGAATTCCCATAGAGGTTTGTAAAAGATCTATTCGGTTTACGATAAATATGCAAAATGGATTTGATTAGAATATCACCAATAAAAAGAATAAGACTCATTTTACCCTAACCAAAATTGAGATTTTTTTTAAAAAAACAAAAAATATAATGTAGAGATGGAATTAAGAACTAGCCTGTCTATCTGGTGGATTATCAAAAATGAGGAAAATCGGAGACTTTTTTTTCACCAAATTCTACTAGTACGCAGTATAAGAGATTAGGAAATAAAAAATCCCGAACTCTGGAATTTCCAAAATTCGGGACGAATCATAGTCAGATTTAGGGGGCTCTTCCCCTGTTGAATACTTACATATCTGATTTTGATTTATTAACTAAAACATGTAAAAGAGAAAATTGAGTTCTAATAGGCAATTTTAACAATCTTTTTGACCATTGTCTGTTGATCAATTTGGACACTCAACCAATAAACACCTTGTGGTAAATACTCTAGATCCAAAGTATCTGTATGTTCGCCAGCTAATTGACTTTTGGCAATATAAGATAGTAACTGACCTGATGTATTGTACAGGCGAAATTGTAGGTATGCATTTTCTTTAAGTATGTAATTTAACAATACATTTTCGTACGTAGGAATAGGGTAAACTTTTAGACTCATTCTTTCATTATGCAACTCGTCAGTATTGGTTAAAATTGACAGGTTGATCGTAACAATACTATCACAACCATTCTGTGCTGCATAAATCTCTACCAAAGTAGTATCTGAAAAATAAACGACTCCGTTAAAAGTATCTCCATAATTGATGGCCTCATCAATAGTAATTTCTTCATTAGGTAGAACCTGTAGTTCTAGGTTAACAATGCTATCACAATTATTTTGAGTTATGAAAGTGGCTTGATAATCACCAGCTTCAGTAAGCGTTTGATTTCCGAAGGAATAAAAGTCTCCCTCACAGATTTCTTCATATATATTTTCATTTGTGATAGGATGAATTATAAGGTCTAATATCACCAATATATTACATCCATTTGTTCCAACTAAGGTATTTTCATATGTTCCACTTTCATCATAGGTATTTCCTCCGATTGAATAGGTTTCCCCTTCGCAAATATCTATGGATAAATTTTCGGTGATTGCAGGTTGGACAAATAAATCTAAGATCACAACGCTATCACATCCATTTGATGCTGTAAAAGTGATTTCATAAATTCCAGTCTCATCGTAACCATCACCAATAAGTAAGACTTCTCCTTCACAAATATCAACAGATAAGTTTTCCGTAAAAGTGGGATGTACAGTTAAATTCAAAATAACAATACTATCGCATCCATTTGAATCAGTCAAAATATTTTCGTAGGTACCACTAGAATCATAAGTATTACCTGCTACTGAATAGGTTTCCCCCTCACAAATTTCTATGGTCCGCTCTTCCGTAGGAATTGAAAATACAGTTAAGTCCAAGTTTATGATAATATCACAACCGCTCGCAGTCGTTAATGTATCTTCGTAAACACCACTTGTATTATAGGAATTACCTAAAATAGTATAGGTTTCCCCTTCACAAATTTCCGCCGTCAAATTTTCCGTAATAGTAGGTTGTACCGATAAATTTAAGGTAACAATACTATCACAACCACTTGATGCCATCAAAGTATTTTGATAAGTGCCGCTAGCCGTGTAAGTGTTATTTCCAACTGTATAGGATGAACCTTCACAAATTGCTATCGTTAAGTTTTCAGTAATTGAGGGCTGTACTGATAAATTCAACATAACAATACTATCACAACCACTCAATGAAGTCAAGGTATTTTGATAAGTGCCACTAGTCGTATAAGTGTTATTTCCTACTGAATAAGAAGAGCCTTCACAAATGGCTATCGTTAAGTTTTCAGTAATTGAGGGCTGTACTGATAAATTCAAAGTAACAATACTATCACAACCACTTGATGCCATCAAGGTGTTTTGATAAGTACCGCTAGTCGTGTAAGTGTTATTTCCAACTGTATAAGATGAGCCTTCACAAATCTCTACCGTTAAGTCTTCGGTAATCGAGGGCTGAACCGATAAATTCAACGTAACAACACTATCACAACCACTTGATGCCATCAAAGTATTTTGATATGTCCCGCTAGTCGTGTAAGTGTTATTTCCAACTGTATAAGATGAGCCTTCACAAATTGCTATCGTTAAGTTTTCGGTAATTGAGGGCTGTACTGATAAATTTAAAGTAACAATACTATCACAACCACTTGATGCTATCAAAGTATTTTGATATGTCCCGCTAGTCGTGTAAGTGTTATTTCCAACTGTATAGGACGAGCCTTCACAAATTGCTATCATTAAGTTTTCGGTCACAGAAGCTTGTACCGATAGATTCAACGTAACAATACTATCACATCCATTTGATGATGTCAAAGTGTTTTGATATGTCCCGCTTGAAGTAAAAGTACTACTTCCAAAGGTGTAAGCCTCTCCATTACAAATC
>JBCCJE010000359.1:0-5927 GCA_039027925.1 Bacteroidota bacterium | reverse complement strand
TTAATTCTTAATTGCAGCTCTGCTGCTAAATGCCTTCGTAGCATTACTAAAAAAATCAACTGCCCCCAGTTCGCTGACTTTCTTCTTGCAGACCTGTATTGCGCTTCCTGCTTTGCTTAATTTCATTTCGCCCAAAACGATAACTCACATTCACTTTCACTTGTCGGCTTTCCCAGCCACCACTCCCGTCAATGTACAAATCTCCGAATCGGTAGTCTGCCCTCCAAAATGAAGTGAACAAAATATCACTACCCGCAATTCGAACCGACAGCCGATCATTCATCAATTTCTTTTGAATGGCTACGTTGAGCGAACCCATACTTTTGGTCAAATAAGTGCCACTCCACACCGACGGCGAACTAAACCATCCCGACACCTCCAATCGAAATCCTTCGGGGAGGATAAAAGAATTTTGAGCGTACAGGCTCACAGTCGTCCTATCCACCGATACGAAGTTTTCGTCGCTCCCTTGATAAGCAGCTCGGTAGGCATTGACGCTGGTATAGACGCTCCACCATTTATTGACATCAAATGGATAGCTCACACCGAGGTTGACGATGTCTTGATTAGCGATATTGCGGGTGATCAAAAAGTTTCGAGTCTCGCCTAAGGTTTCCGTTATTTTTGCAAAAAAATCATTGATACGGCTGTAGCTGAGGGAAGTTGTCAATCGGTACTTGTAGGTGTGCGACAGTTTAATATTATTGGTGTACTGAGGTTGGAGAAATGG
The DNA here is from genome assembly GCA_039027925.1 of Bacteroidota bacterium. Taxonomy (GTDB): domain Bacteria; phylum Bacteroidota; class Bacteroidia; order Chitinophagales; family Saprospiraceae; genus CAJQQY01. The sequence goes on along the minus strand of JBCCJE010000359.1, from coordinate 5,197 downwards.
ATTTCCCCTCGAAAAACTCAATTCGTTCAGTTGGTATTCAAATGGATTGAGCGAAGCGTAGTCGGGTCTTTGGATTCTACGACTGTAGGTCAATGCCCACGAGTTTTTGTAATTCGGACTGTAGGTCAAGCCCCCGCTAGGAAACCAATTCCAGTAATTTCTTTTGACATTTTTGTCTTCCGTTTGCTGCGTACTGATGAGGTTGCCCTCAGAGACGGTTTGCTCTACTCGCAGTCCCGTTTGTAAATTCCATTTCCCTTTTTTGATGTTGTAATTCACGTAAGCAGCGTTGATATTTTCGGTGTATTCAAATTCGTTGCTGCGCTCCGCATTAAAAATATCATTGCCATCTTCCACGTCGAAAAAGCTGAAAGTATTGTCCGTGACCACCAAGGAATATTTTCCTCCGAGGGCTAGTTTTCCTCCCATAAAGTTTTGACTGTAGTCTATTTTTCCAGTTATGATATCAATGTCGGTAGGGGTAATCATTCGGAAGTTGGCTTCTGAGAATTGTACCTCACCCGTGGGGTCGGTGTAGGAGTTGGGCTGAAAACTCGTTCGATCACGATTGTATCTTCCGTAGTCAACATCCACCGTCAGTTCATGCCCCAAGGTATCTTCGTATCGGTAGTTGAGATTCCCAGCTAGGTTATAACTCTGATTTGTAACTACATTGTTAGCGATCAGGATTTCTTGTACTTGACCAGTTGCCAACGGAATGATTGGGGTCGTGGTCACACCGTTTTCATCACGATCATAGAAGTTGCCATCTAGCAAAACCCCAAAGGTATGTTTATCATTTGGGAAAAAATCCACACCTGCACGTACATTGTTGGATAACAAGCTGCGAACATTTTCCGTCTCGGCGTCAAACCGAAGATTGCCCTGCGTTCGATCCAAATTAATAAAGTCCCAAGTATCGCCAGAACTGTGGCTGTAGTTGCCGAAGAAGTTAGTTGTTTTAGTTCTATTGTTTAAGGATACGGAGGTATTCGGCCGACCATTTCTGCCGTAAGCGTATCCCGCCGCAACCGTTCCGTTCGTGCCCAATCGTTTATCTTTTTTTAGCTTGATATTGATGATGCCCGCATTTCCGGCGGCGTCGTATTTGGAAGATGGTTGGGTGATAATTTCAATTTTATCAATATCAGAAGATTGTAAAGAACTTAAAAAATTGGTGAGGTCTTCACCCGCTAATGGCGATGGCTTGCCGTTGATATAAATGAGTACGCCTGTTTTCCCTTCGAGGATAATACTGTTGTTATTATCAATGATGACTCCTGGTGCTTTTCGCAACAATTCAAACCCATTCGTGCCCGTGGAGTTTAAGGTGTTTTCTACGTTGAAAACTGTTTTATCAGCCATCACTTCAATCAGAGGCCGCTTGGCGACTACTTCAATTTCTTTCATCTTCGTAGAGGCGGTCGTCATTAGAATCGGGGGGACGACGATTTCTTTTTGATTTAAGTTCAGTTCCTCCGATCGGTAAGTTTCCATACCAACGTAGGAGACTTCAATAAAGTAACTATCATAAGGGGTATTGGAAAAAACGAAGCGACCATCGTTGGCAGTAATTTCTGCCTTCACTATGGAGGAGTCCGAAGTGCTTTTTAGCACGACAGTAGTGTAGGCAAGTGCCTCGTTTTGATCGGTAACTATACCCTCAATTTTTCCATCCTGCCCTGACAGTTGGAAGGAAATAAAAAATGAGCAAAGGAGAAGGACGGCGAATTTTTGAAGATGTGAAGTCATTGCAACTATAATGAATAATTAAAAATGAATAATTAATAATGGTCGAAAAAACCTAATGTTTAAAAAAAACTTACAATACAAAGGTGATTAAGTTCAAGCTGAATCAACATTAATAATCGGTGAATGGTAAAATAGATCGGTGAATGAATGATATAGCAATTCAACGGTGTATTTGTTCACTCGTCGGAAAGGAATAGATTTCGGCGGAGAGGACACTTACCTTTGAAGTGTTATTTTACATTTCACATTTAAATTAATTTTTTACAATGAAACATATTATTTTATTTATCATCGCTTTTTCTTTCAGTCTTACTGCTTTTGCGCAAGCAGATAATAGTAATTATAATGTTGTCACCGTTGTCATTGATAGTGCTGACGATGACGATCAACTCATCAGCTACTATCCCGAAGGGACGACTTACCAAGTGGAGTTGATTAAAAAAGATGCTGCACCCGTCATCACCGAGGAGAAAGTCGTTTACGAAGGAGATATGCAACTCCGTGTTTTTCCAAAATATAGAAAAGACGAAGCTGATCAATTTGCGATAACGGGAAAACGACTACGAATTTTTAAAACGGCGGCGGCGGCGGCTGAGGCAGGATTCGTTGCGGAATGGAATTACTCCGATAAAAAGGAAACACCTACTGACTACGGAAAAATGGAACTGCCAGCACAAAAAGTGACGGTCAGTAAAAAACTCGAGCCTTCTAAAATCACCGAAGGTAATTATAATGTTACGCTGACTTTTTCCAACGGAGTTATTTTTAAATATTCGGATGGGAAATATAATGCCCAGCTAAACGGGGAGTCTCTCCGTATCAAAAATAAATATATCGTCGAGACGGACGACGGAATACTAAAATTTAGCTTCAATCCAGAGAACGGAGAGGTTTGGTGGTTTTACGAAGCGAAAAAGAAATGATAACGAAAAATTGAAGACCTGTCTTTGCTGGTTGGCAGGTTTTCAATTAGCTAAAACGTTGCGTTCACGTTGATTCGATAATTCCCCGAAGTTTCGGGGCAGGCATCATTCATAACCTGCCCGATGCGGGCGGGTTCATAAATTTCAATCCAAAACATGAATTCATTTTACGAAAAAAGAACTTTAGGAATCTTAAATCGAGAATGGTTAGCAGCTATCTGGATATATGTATTTTTTGCCTACTTGTATCATTTTACGTTGTTTGCCAATCAGTACGATGCTAAGCCTTTGGACTTCAAATATCTCTTTAGCCCCCTCGTCATGATGAAACAATCGGGACTTCAGTATTGCGTGATGTTTATATTTTCGATACCTGTGTGGTGGTTGATCTTTCGCCAATTCAAGTTCATGAAGCTTGGCAAAAGGCTTTTGCTTCACCTGATTACCCTTCCCGTGTGGACAATGTTATGTCAAAAGACTTTTTACTTTTTTTCCGACTTATTGGAGTGGGGGCATTTGCGAGGATCGGGGCAAGTGTGGGATATTTACATTCCAGCGTTGTTTTACATGCTTCAATTTGGGCTACTCCACGCTTACGAGTATTACCATACCAACCAAAATAATATAAAGCAAAAGGCAGCACTCACCGAGGCAGCGCTGAAAAGCGAACTATCTGCCCTGAAAGCACAATTGAATCCGCATTTTTTGTACAATGTTTTCAATACCATAAGTGCATCCGTACCATCCGAAAATGAAACAACGAGAGAGATGATCGCTAAACTCTCGGACTTATTCAGGTATCAACTGAAAGCTACCCAAACGGAATTAGTGCCGCTGTCCGACGAACTAGATTTTGTGGAAAAATACTTAGACTTGGAGAAGGCACGATTTGAAGATCGGTTAAAGGTGGTCATAAATGTGCCGCTCGATGTCATGCACGAAAAAGTACCGCCTATGATTTTACAACCTCTAGTGGAAAATTCTTTAAAGCACGGTTTGTCTTCATTGATCGAAGGAGGAGAAATAGGTATTCGTATTCAGCGGGCAGGGGAGAAAATTCAATTTGAGGTATCGGATACTGGGGTAGGAGTGGCAGACAAAAGTAAACTCTTCGATGTAGGTGTTGGATTGACGAATACCAAATTGCGATTGGAAAAAATGTACGGAACGCAACTGAAAATATCAGATAATCTTCCTCGGGGGTTGAAAATAGAATTTGCGATTTGAGATATAAACATTGCTAAATGAAAAAAGTAGTTATCATTGACGACGAGTCAGCAGGTAGAAAACTCATCAAAGAATATTTGAAGGATTTTCCCAATCTGATTCTAGTCGGAGAAGCCAACAACGGCGTGGACGCTATCAAGGTGATTAATGAGTTTAAGCCCGACTTGATCTTCTTAGATATTCAAATGCCAGGTATGACGGGATTCGATGTGCTGCCCCATTTGGAAGAGATTCCACAAATTATTTTTTCTACCGCCTACGATCAGTATGCTTTGAAGGCATTTGAAGTGCACGCCGTTGACTACCTCTTGAAGCCCTACACCAAGGAGCGTTTTCATCGAGCAGTCAAAAGGATCAAAGAAAATAACAATACTCCTACGGTTACACCCTTGGCGGAAAATGTCATCATGGAAAACCAAACTTACCCCGAAAGAATACTGGTGCAGGCAGGGAAAAAATTAATCACCGTGGCGGTACAAGACATTATTCGGGTGGAGGCAGATGGAGATTATTCTAGGTTGATTGTGAAAGATACTTTCCACCTGAGCAATTATGGTATTAGCAAATTGGAAGAAAAGCTAGACCCTAAAGCATTTATCAGAGTACACCGTTCTTCCATCATCAATTTGCAGTTCGTAGAAAGTTTACACAAGTACGTGAGCAGCTACGATGTAAAAATGAAAAACGGCGATGTCGTTCGAGTGAGTAGGGGCTACATGGACAATATCAAAAATCTAATGTACTAGCCTAATCCACTACCAATCATTAAACGCCTTGTTAAAAATCCTTTCTATCAATTGTTGATTGATGTCATCGAGTAGCGCATCTTGAACATCTATCAAATTGGCATCGCTGGGAAAATCAGAGAAGAACGTAAAGTTCTCCTTCCAACTTTTTTCCTCCAATAAATTATCAATATACTCAATGGCTATCGTCACGTTCAGGCGATTAAAGGCAGTTGTTTCGCCCGCCTGTGGTGCTTCGGCGGTGACCATGTAGTTGGTGACCACTCCCCGAAATTCGATGTCGGGATCAATCTCCGTTTGCTTCAGATTAGATTCCGCTCTGATTTTATCCTTCAAGGCTTCCGACAGGGTTTGACCCAAGGTAGGAATGGCGTCGGGTGCTCTTACGGCAAATTGTTCTACGTAATAAGAGTTAATTTCCGCTCGAATACTCGTTCCCGTAAACGAATAAAAAAAACATCCCGAAAAAAAATAGGTGAAAAAAAGCAGGAGTAAATATCTCTTGAGTATCATGTCAGTAGAGTTGAAAATGGAATAAACTAAAAACGC
>JBCCJE010000358.1:0-5945 GCA_039027925.1 Bacteroidota bacterium | reverse complement strand
TCTGGTGCTATTTAACTCGAAAAGTCCCAGAGGGACAACACATAGGTAGGATTGAAAATTCCAAGTTCATTCACGTTCGAGTACCAGAGGTACGACATATTTCTAAATAGACGTTTGGCTATTTATGTTAGCTTGTGAGCCTAGAGGCATAAAATAGTAGAAACCGAGGCAATCTGTCAAGCGACAAAAGAGAAAGCTATTCTGAACGAAGATAATTGGTTTTGACTCTTGAAGTTTAGCAGTAAAATCTTCGTGGTTAGGAATAATCACATCCATCTTCAGGTTATTCACCTTGATCTGTTACAATCAGGAATCTTCAGTTTTTTCCGAGAATTTAAGACGAGCGTCTTCAATTTCCCTCGTTCCTCATCCAAGAATAAAAAACCTACCTTCCTGACCTGTCGATATTGATACTATTCGCCTGTTGTTTTCCCATCATAAGTACGTCTTGGATATTGACGTGTTCGGGCTGAGTGGCTATAAAATAAATAGTGTTCGCTACGTCTTCTGAGGTCAAGGGTTGGAAGTCTTCGTATATCTTTGCGCGCTCAGTATCCCAATCAAATCGCACTCTGGCAAATTCCGTTGCTTCTACGTGGGCAGGGCTGACTTGACTAACTCGCAGCCCGTGTCGGTACAAGTCCAAGCGCATTCCTTTGGTCAGGGCATCTACGGCGTGCTTGGTGGCGCAATAAACATTTCCGTTGGGATATACCTCGTGGCCCGCCGTAGAACAAACGTTGATGATGTGCCCCCTACGCCTTGATACCATGTTGGGGGAAACCAAGCGAGTGAGGTATAACAATCCTTTTACGTTAGTGTCAATCATGGTTTCCCAATCATCTAATTTTCCCTCGTGGATGGGGTCAAATCCCCGTGCTAATCCAGCATTATTGATCAGAATGTCAATTGATTTCCAATCATCTCCCAGAGTAGCCAAGGCAGTTTGCCCCGCTTCGTAGTTGCGTACGTCGAAGGCTAGCGGGTGAATTTCGGTAGGAAATTTTTCTTCAAATGTTTCTTTGAGTGTAGCTAAGCGATCACTCCTCCTACCCGTGATGATGACACGATAACCATTTTTTGCAAATAGGGTAGCCGTTGCTTTTCCGATGCCCGAAGTCGCTCCTGTGACCATGACCACTTTTTCGAAGTTTTCGTTTTTAGGAACGCTAGTCTTAGTCGTTGGAGTAGGAGTGGTTTCTTCTTTAGCTTCGTTGAGAGTAGCCACGGGATGATCCATCTCACGTTGCACCTTCTTTTTTTTCTTTTTAGCAGCCTGTTTATTTTTCAATTTTAGCGCACCTAGGAATGCCTTATCGTTGGTCTCCGTCTTGAACTCAGGATTGATAGCACATGCTTTTTGGTAGTACTTCGCTGCTTTTTTAAAATCTCCAAACCGATAGTACATCAATGCTAAGTCATAATTCACGAAAGGATGATCGGGCTGCAACTCCCACGTAATTTCGAATTGGCGCAACGCCTTTTTGGGTTTTCCCAAATGCTCATCCAGAATCAATCCATACCGATAGTGAGCTTCGGCGTTGGAGCTATCAGTTTTGATGGCTTGCTTGAGATAGATGGCAGCTTGATCTTGCATACTCGGAAAATGAGTGGAAACTAAAGCTCCTAATCGAAAATAGAGATTGGAGTTGTTAGGTTCTATTTCTAATGCTTTTTCGAAATAATTACGAGCTAGCAAATAATCATTATTTTTTTCGGCGAGGATGGCTAACCGAACGTAGGCTTCCACGTTTTCCTGATCGAGTTGAACTACTTTTTCTAGTTCCCTTTTGGCCGCTTTGTAGCTCTCTGCGCCGTCCATGAGATGAATGGCGTAGGTCAGTCGTAGCGAATCGTCTTGTTGATTTTTTTCTACGATTTCCCTTATCAAGTTTAAACCAGCGTACAGTTTGCCGCCTTCGATCATTTTTTCCGCTTGATCTACTTGCTCTTCCCAATTGGTAGAACTGGTTTTTTTCTTGGAAGTGCCAGCGGAGGACAATGTAAAATTGCCGATCATTTCGTCCGAATCTAACTCCGCATCGCTATCGTGAAATATTTCTCCGAGTAGAGGATCAGATTTTAATTCTATTGACGGGGTATTAGGAATCACGTCGGGAACAACTTCGCTATTTTTTTCCTCTTCTAAAATCTGGTTAATGGCTTCTTCAAAAACGGGATCATCATTTTGTTCCTCTGTTGTTACGATTATTTTTTCGTTTTCGATAGGGGAAGAAGCAACGTTGTCAGTTGTTACTGGTGTTGCCATTTCGGAGGCTTTAATTTCGTTGGATTGGCGATGCTGAATCAACTTGTCCAGTAGCGGTGTCTTTCCCTTTTTTCTCAGTTTTTCTTCCGAATTTTTTAGGAGTTCTTCGTCCGTAAGTATCTTGTTAGGTGAAGCACTCGAGGTCGTGTCTGCTTCTACTGATGCCGTAAGGGCGGGGGGGATTGGTGTTGGTATTTCAACGGGTGGGGTAGTTGCTGCTTCCGCCAACTCGTTGGTAGTCTCGGTAGGTGTTACTTCGGTTTCTGCTGTAGGAGTATCTACTACCGTTTCCGTTTCTGTTTTTTCAACAACAGGTTCTGCTTCGGGAGTTTCTAACAATTCATTTACGGGAGCGTCTTCTTCGGAGAAAGGTACTGTTGCGGTAGAGGGGACACTAGGAACTTCACCATTGGCTATGGCAGTTTTTAGGGCTTCGTGCCATTCGGGTTGGTTGATGGCTTGAAAAAATAATTCGTAGCCATTGGCTTTCATATTTTCGTAAGGCCAGTATCCGCTATTTTTTAGTGTTTTGAGAAAATCCCCCATTTCGGAAGATATGCTTCTGACTATTTTTAATCGCTCATCGTACCGCTGCATTTCGTCTTGATCTATATTTTTTCTGTTTTTTCGGAGATCAAGATAGTAGTCCTGCCAGTAATTCATGTAGCTAATTACGTGGATCATTCTGTCAAATCGGGTAGGAATGATTTCGATATTGCCCGTCGTTGCGTTGCGTTGTTTGCCGCTAGCTACTATGGGTTGCACCCTTTTGTCTAACGTCAATTCCTGAATCATAAATAGCCCGCGATTCATACAATTGATATTTTTCAAAAAATTATCAGTAATCAGTAGTAAGATGAAATTGGGAGCGTCTTTTAATTGTTCACGGAGCGCATTTTCATCTGCACCGCCGTCCACAGGTACGTGGATAAGTTGGATGCCTACCCGTGACAAGTGACGATCTATTTCTTGTGCAACCTCTTGATTATCAGCCGAGTACGCTAGATGAAATTGATTATTGTTCATTTTACGGTGCTTTATAAAAAAATTAGAAAAAAGAAAATTGTAAACTTCGGAATTTATAAAGCAAAATCAAAATATGAGGCGCAAGCGTCAGCGCAACGGCTGGTCATTTTCCACCGTTAGCGAGGCGACCGTCTCTTCAAATTCTTTGATAAAATTTTCGTACGCACTCGTAGCAGGGCCGTTGAAGCCCGTGTGGATTTTTTTGACTTGATTATTTTTATCAATAAAAATCATAGTAGGGTAGGAGAGGATATGATTGAGCATCGGCAGCGCATTGGCTGCTTCTTTTTTATTGTAGTAACCCGCCACTAACATCTCGTACGGAATATTCAATTTTTCCTTATACCGCTTGACGGTTGCGGTGGCTTTGTCCAATTCTCGATACTTTTCAAATGCCAACCCAATTACCTCCAAATCAGGATGATTATTTTTATTTAAATAGTCAACGAGGAAGTTGGTTTCGTCTCGGCAGTTTGGACACCAAGTGCCAAAGATTTGGATGATCTTCGCTTTTCCCTGATACTTTGAATCGTCCAATGAAACCATCTCTCCCGCAGTATTCGGAAATGTAAATTCGATCTTATCGTATCCCTCTTTAAGAAAGGTCAGTTCGTTAGGATCTGATAATTGGACATCGTCATTTTTTTTGGCTTCCCACACTACTTTGTAATGTTTGCCAGACCGAAAAGAACCAATCATCGTTTGATCCTCTAGTATTTTTGCTTCGTACAAAAAAGCGTGTGCGCCGTCAAAAACGGAGAGGTACACCTTATTATCTTGTATCTCGCCTTCGAGGTAGCGATAGTCACCCGTTTCTGTCCTGAAAGTTCCTTCCAAATAATTGCCTTCCTGCTTAAATTCACCAATAGCGGGATAAGGCTCATCCTTATCTAAAAACTGCACTTCCCATTTTCCACTAATATCCATCACGGGTTCTTTTTTGAGGGTGGAAAAACGATGACCTTCACCGTGCCTAGCCACGAAGGGAATTTCGTAATTGCCCCTACTCGGTACTACCCAAACGCCTTCCATGATTCGCTCCTCAAAAATAGCTTTGATGTAAGTCTCGTACAGCGGGAAATTAATGGTAACGGTATCTTTGGCTGTAGCTCTATCTAAACCAATAGTAATATCATCCACCCTGATGCGCTCTTCTCCGTTAATGATTTCAATGTGAAAATCTGTATCCGTATCGTAGATAAGTTCGAAATTAAAGGGTAACTCTCCGTCGAGGACTTCTTCGAATTTTAGTCCCATCAATTCGGGTAGCGGCTCTGCTTTTTTGTTAACTATCTTAGGTCGGTTATCCAAACTTAAATATGCCCGCCACCTGCCAGGAGGTAATCCTTGAAAATCAGTATCCACGGTAATACATGAATTTAACAATATACTTACGGAAAGGAAGAAGACTAGTCGAATGGTTACTTTCATGATTTTAAGTTTGAAGAATTTTCCTAACTTCTTTCCCCCACAAAATTGTCTTTTTTGTATTTGAATAGGACGTTGAAAGAAGTCAGACTGCCATAAATTCGGGTGATGTACTGTTGCAAATTTACCTTTTCTCCGTCGGTTAATTTGCTGCTATTGATGCGTTGTTCCATCACTCTCAATCTGTCCCTTACCATAACAATTTTATGGAAAAATGTTTCAATGGGCATTTCCTTGGGTTTCATGGACGTATCCGCTGGTTGTAAAATCAATTGGCCATCTACCCATTTATCTCCGAGGTCAATGGTGTCGGCGATACCTAGCCACTTGTGCAAAATCTTTTCTAGTGATTTTTCAGCTTCGCTAAATGAAACTTCTTCGTCGGGTGGGGTGGCTTCGATCACTTGCCACTTGGTGTAATCCTTTCCTACGTTTTTGATGCCGTAAGTCATAAAGCAAACCTCGTAAGCAATTTTATGTAAACGTATGACTACACCTTGTCCGTAGGCGGGATGATTGACGCGGCTTCCAATGCCTAAAATCTTAGTAGGGGTTTCTGTCATTTTAAAAATATTTTAATATGTCATTTTAAAAAAAATGTGTGTGAGTAGTTTTGAAAAATTGGTGTGCACTTATTTAAAATCCAATAAAAATTACGCAAAAGACGAATTTGTTGTTGCGTTTGGTATCTCCGCAAATCGTATCAAAGTACGGTATTCACGGCAGAAATAATAACCTCTATCATCGCTAAAAGTTTTTGTTCTGTGCTACGAAGAATAAAAACAAAATCAACAGTAGAGATAGCTGAATGAAAAATGAATTGGAATAAGAATACAAAAATTTGGAATGAGAAATATTGATTAAATTTGAGGTAAAACAAATAGTTATGGCGTATAAAGATTTTACCTTATCAGATTTACGAGAGAAATTTCAAATAGAAAATAAAGTAATTGATTTGTTTGATGATAAAAGTTTGCTATCGGTTCCTCCAAGTGAATTTTTGCAGCAACAGTTGGAAGAAGCCCAAGAGTTACCAATAAAAAGTGAAAAAGCACGATCTGAATTAATCATCTCACCGATATTGCTGGAATTAAGAAGAATAAATCGTACATTGAGTAAATAAACAAAAAAGTTACACAACTCATAAATTTGTGATAAGTGGCTTGGACACATCAAGAATAAATTGGACACATAGATGTCGTTTTTTATGAAGATACCAAGC
>JBCCJE010000357.1:0-5954 GCA_039027925.1 Bacteroidota bacterium | reverse complement strand
ATACTTAGGGTGTTAATTATTGGTTTCATAAAAGTCAATTTTAATGATGCCGCTATGGATAGCGTAGCAGTTAAGTTTGGTAAAATAATTAGTAAGGTTTTAGGAATAGTTCAATAATAAATTTATTAGTGCACCATTCCTTAGGGATGAGTTTTCTTCAATGGATGAATGAATGCCTGTCCTGAAACCTCGGGAATTGAATGCCTTTCCCGAAACCTCGAAGATCGAACACAAAGTAACGGATATTTGTAAAAATAAGGAAATTAAATTTTCACGATGACCGATGGAAACACCACCAAAAGCTTAGGTAATTATTCTCTTGCTTTGATTCCTAACAATTCAATTTCAAATTTTAGGATGGCGTTCGGCGGGATCAAATCTCCGAAGCCTTCAGCCCCGTAGCAAAGTTCGGAAGGGATGATAAATAATCCTTTGCTCCCTGCCTTCATCAGAGGAAGGGCTTTTTTCCAGCCATCATTCATACGTCGGAGTGGATAAGTGAATGGCTTGGCTCTATCCATTTTGGAGTCAAAGACTTTTCCGTCGAGAAAAGTACCACGATAATTAGTAGCGATCACATCCTCAAGCGTCGGTCGGTTGCCCGTTCCTACTCTGATAATCTGATAGTAAATACCATCCTCGGTGGACTGCATGTCCAATTGATGATCAATGATGTGGTTGAGAATGATATTCCGATCTTTTTCTGCCTGCGATTTGGGATCGCCGATAAAATCATTCATAGTGTTGTTGATGACTTCTTCTTCGCTTAATTTTTTCGCTAATCCTAGATTAGCCTGATTACTAGAGGCCTCCCATTCGCAAGCGGTAAAGGTGATGATGAATAAAATGAAGATTATTCTTTTCACGATGAGGATTGTTGGATTGTCAGATTACCTAATTGTAAATGTCTTGTTAAGTTTCGATCTCCGAGGTTTCGGGACAGGCATTCCAGCAATCACTTCGCTGCTCGCACCTTCGTCGTCTCTTGAATCCAGCATTTCACTTTGAAGGAGTCTCCTTCCTTGATGGGTCGCTGAAAAATATCTTCTTTGCTAGGCATGTACTTGGAGTACTGACCGATCAGCTTGTTAGCCTCCGAACTTACGCTTGGATCCACTCGCTTCGCTTCGTTCCATTTATCAATGGCTACCCAAGTGACGATTTGACTATCGAATCCTGTTCCTGGCCCACAGATTGGGCCACTCGATGCGTACAATTTTCCAATCAATACCAACGGATCACCCCAGTCAGGTTTGGCTTTTAAGGCCTGCCGAGCGTAGTCTCTTGCGGTGGAAAATTTGCCCGTGTGCCCGTAATGAATTTTTGCGATTCGTAGTAGTAGCGTCGCCTTCAAATTATCGTCGGGATCATTGTTTTTGATGTAATTGTCATAGCAGTCTATGGCTGCTTGGTACTGCTCATTTTCTAGGAGAGTTCTACATTCTACGAGAGGGCCGGGAGCGGAACATTTATTTTTATAAACATCCACTAATCCCACCATTTTTGGATTTTCTTTTTCGCATCCTCCTCTTTTTAGTCTTCGGTAGAGGTCTTCGATGAGGTCGCAGTTCTCTGGTTGCGCTTCAAACTCGGCGTAGTATTTTGCTAAAAAATAATCGCAATCATAAAAGCCTTTTCGATTTTCGAATCGGTCGGCGAGTTCTACGGTGTATTGTTCCACTTGCCGCCACGCATTACATTCTTTGGTACTTTTGCAGTTTTTAGCATTGTATTCCACGACGCCATTTACAGTTGTTAAAGTTTTCTTGGCATCTTCCAAGCTGATTTTTTCATCGGAGTACAAGCGGTAATTCAAAGAAGAAAGCGGGATGATGGTGCTCACTCTCGAATCGTTTTTATCTTCCTCCACCGCAGTTTTGAGCATTTGGTATATTTCCTCATCGGACATCTTACCTTTATACTTATAGAACATATCAAACCCCTGCTTACTCATGTAATAGGATTTTTTTTCGGGAAAACAGATGACGGCCTTCTCGTAAATCATCATCATGGTATCCACATATTTTTGCTGTAAAACGGTATCCGAAGTTGCTTCGATAAAGGCAGTATAAATTTTCAGACCATCCCGAAAAACGTAGTCAATTCGACCGTTAGTTTTTGGAGCATTTTCGTACACATCTTTCCAGCGAGGGTAAGCGGCTTTAAAATCTTCTTCCTTGATTCTATCTCGATAGATGTTGTAATTATCGGTTACTCGATCCTGTATGCCTGGACTCAAATCATTGAATACAATGCACCCATTCGGATCTAGTTTTTTTTCTACTATTTTTTCTTTTTCGGGTTCGGGGGTAGCCGTGACTGGCTCGTTGGTTTTCGGAGAGCAAGCACTCCATAACAATACTCCTACAATAAGGATGAAAAATAAAGGTTTACGTTTCATATTAGTTGATTTGTGTAAAATTAAAAACTCGGTCATCTCAAATGACTTTATCCCAAAAATAAGTCACAAGATAAAATCTATTTGATAGATGAAAAAATAATAGACAAGGGCGTTCAAACCCCTATTTTTTTTAAAAAGAAAAACCCTATTCTTTTGTTCAAGAATAGGGTTCTTCTTTAGTCATCTCAACTTTAGCAATTGCACAAATGTCAGTCTCTCCTCTCTCCTCTCAATTCTCCCCCAAAGACGTTACTTGAATCTCACCGTAACCGTCTCACCAATCCAACAGCCAACAGTCTGCTTGTCCCCCGCTTTTACTTTTCTCATAAATCCTTCCGCTTGGTCGGGGCGAGCTTTGTTGTATCTTCCGATTCGCTTGCTTGCTTCGTCTGCTACTGATTCATCAATGCTCTTGGCGTATCCATATTTTTCGATGGCTGCAAGTACTGCCAAGCGTTGATTCCAATCGTCACCACACCGGCGACTACTCATAGCGTACAAGTCACCGATCAGCATGTAGGGTCGTCCCCAATTGGGTTTTAGCTTAGCAGCAGTTCTGGCACTATTTCGTGCCTTGGCGTACTGCTTCAATTTACGACCTTGGATGGATGCAATACGGAAGTGATACTTAGCTTGCTTTTCGGGATCGGTTTCCGCAGCAATAGCTTCTTCGTATTTTTCGATAGCCTTTACAAAATCTCCCGCATCATATCTTTTTTTAGCCACTACCGCTGGATTATTTTTGTTAAAATCATCCTCGGCAGCTTCGTTAGCAGCGGCAGCTAAAACTTTAAATTGTTCCTTGAGTTCAATCATAAAAGGATCTTCTTCCGTGCATCCTCTCTTTTTCAGTTTTGAGTACGTCGTTTTGATGACGGCTAAATCCTCTCTGCCTTCTTCGTAATCGGACATCAGCAAGTCTTTGAAATAAGCACAATCAAAAATTTCTCCTTCCACTTTTTTGAACTGCTTGTTCATTCTGATTTTGTACTTGGTGTAGAGCTTAGAATAATCACTCGCTCTTTTTTCTTTTTTCTTATTTTTTTCCTCGGCGAATTTAATAGCTTGTTCCTCGTACTTGATGATATTATCATCAGCAATCTCATTCAACTCATCGTGCACTCTCCTAGCCTCTTCCGCTGGAACTGTTTGCCCTTGATATAATTTGACGACCGCAGTAGCGTAAGGTTGAAGTACTCGGTAACTAATATTTTTACCACCTAGCTCTACTGCTCTTTTAGCCACTTCGTAAGTTTTGGCGGCATCCGCCTTAATGTCAAACATATCCTTAGCTTGGCGCGCCAATTGATCCGCTACCTTAGCTTGAAGTTTTTCGGGTGTGTTGGCACTCTTTAATTTGACCTTACCTTCTTCCAGGCATTTGATGCACTGTTCGTGAAGGGCTACGATTCTAGCATTGCGGGCTGCCTTTTTGGTTTCATCGGACTCCTTCTCATTGAGTTCTTTCATCATTTTGATACCATCCCAAAATGGAGAAAGTCTTTTGCCGTCGGCAGCGGGTGCTACTTCCATTAATTTTTCCCAAGCCACTAATGCCGCTTCGTAATTTTTTTCTTTGATGTGATCTTTGTAGATCTGGTAGTTGGATTCAGCTTGCTCTTTTTCGGCTGATCCTGCTTCCAGTTCTTTCCAGTTCGTACATTGTGAATTTGTTGTGGTTGAAATTGAAAAACTTACTGCCAGTAGCAGCACCAACTTCATTAATTTCTGTAAATCTTTCATTTTTAATTAAATTTTCGTTTTAAAAACCATTTATCATCGTTAAGCGTAAAACCCAAGTTTATTTTGAAATAGGTTCTTTGGAGCGCATCCGCTATTCCTATCTGCCCAAATTCTACTCCGAGGTTCACGAATGATTTTTCTTGTCTCGGTAATATGACGGGCATCCCCACCCCTAAAGTCACACCGTATTTCGTAATTTGATCGCCTTGTATGGATCTTGGATCATTTCCGTAAAAGGCACCGAATCTATAACGCACCTTTTTCAAATAATTATTGTAAGAAAGTACATCGGGTAAAAACTCAGCACCTACAGCGACCCGGTAGGAGTTGACAGTAGGTTTGTTTGGCGTTCCTGCATCTATCAAATCATTCACGTAGCCACTCCAAGATTGGAGTTTAAAATCTGCACCCAATCGCATTCGGTTTTTCTTATTGTAAGCAATCCCTAGTCCTATCTCTCCCGGCAAAAAACTCGTAGTCTCGGTAATCTCACTTCCAGAGATGGAAAAAATCGTATCTAAAGTACCGCCCGGCCCGTAGGAAAAATTTCGGGTAGTCCAAAATCGGTCTCTAGTAAGCGTATATCTGTTGCGTGAATTTCCGTAGGCTCCGATAGTAACGTATTCGATGGGTTCTTCCGATCCTTCTTTGGTTTTCAACACAATATCGTACTGCGCCCCTAGGCTCCAAGTAACTCCTCCTACGCTAAAATCATCATTGAAAAAATTATCAAAAGAGTTAGGATTATCTGGAAAAACTACAAATTTATCATTTTCTATTTTACCGAAAAAGTATCCAAGGTTGACGCCTACCGAAAGATTTTTATACTGTAAGCTGTTCCCCCACATGACTTTGTAAGTGCCACCTGTACCTTGAAACAGAAAATCAATGGAATTCAAGGTGTCAGCGAATACTTGGTTGGTCGTGTCTTCTATGTTGTAGTTCACATTGGAATAAGGGATGAGGGTAAAATTCATCCCCCAACGAAATTTTTGTTTCTTCTGATCCAGTACTTCGTTGATAGGGTTTTTGAGTGGAAATCCTAAAGATAAATAGCTCAAGTTACCATTCCAAGTAGTTAGCGAATTGTTTTGCCCCACGGGGGTATTAAGGCTAGCATACTCGGCGAAGAGCCCCAACTCGAACGCTGCACTTCTCAATCGGCTATAGGAAGCGGGATTGCTAATATTCATATGGTAAGGATCGTGAAAAGCAGCCGTCATTCCGCCCATACTCGCTTGCGGAAAAAAGAACTGATCGGTGAGTTCGCCTATCCCCAATCGGGTGTAAGGATTATTGTCTTTGGGTTGTGCAAGGGCTATCGTAGTGGTGATAAAAACGAAAGCCAATGCTAGAAAAAATTTATTCCAAAAGTTGGACATTATAGTTCAATATTTGATTCAATCCGTGGAGGATCAAATTGTTTTTTACAAAAATAGGTTTCTCTAAATGTTTAGCCAAAAAGCCAGTATCTCCTCCCGTTAAAATTGTGTTAATCTTTCCAAATGTTTTGTTATAAGTCTCGATGAAGCCGCTAATCTCCATCACGATTCCCATTTGTCCACCCGTTCTGAGTGCCGATACGGTATCATTTCCAATAAATTTTCTCAATGGTTTTTGCTCCACTAAGGGCAATTTTGCGGTAAAGTGGTGCATCGCTTGCAGGCGCATTTTCATACCAGGTGCGATGCTGCCTCCGAGGTAGTGGCCATTTTTATCTACGAAATCATAGGTGATACAAGTACCCGCATCAATCACTAATGTATTTTCATGGGGAAAAAAATCAAACGCCGCCACCACTCCTGCCAGT
>JBCCJE010000356.1:0-5961 GCA_039027925.1 Bacteroidota bacterium | reverse complement strand
AACATCAATCCCGAGTGGGTCATCAGCGCATTCAACAAAAATGAAATCCTGCTGAACCAGCCGATGCCCGAATCAAAGGTAATGATGATTCAAATCCCCATCGAAGATATTAACCGAGTAGCAGCTTTGCCATTTATTTCCTACCTAGAGATCAAACCCGAACTGGGGCAGCCCGAAGAAATCAGAGGCAGAAGCCTACACCGCGCCAACGGCATTGACACCGATTACCCTAGCGGCCGACACTACAACGGGGAAGGCGTTGGGGTCCTCGTACGGGACGACGGACTCGTGGGTCCGCACATTGATTTTAAAGGTAGAGAAATACAAAATGTTACTTCCAATGGTGTTGTCGTAGATGGAGGTGCCGATCATGCCGACGGTGTAGCTGGAATCATGGCGGGGGCTGGCAATCTTGATCCCGACAATAAAGGTATGGCGTGGGGTTCGGATATGCACGTGATTCGCTACGGCGCTGATTTTATAGAAAATCTGATTTCACTCAATCTTCACCAAATCGAAGGTGTCCTAGTCGTTAACTCCTCTTTTAGTAATGGTTGTAATAGTGGCTATACTTCTATCACCGAAACCGTGGACAGACACATCTACGAAAATCCAACTTACATCCACGTTTTCTCTGGGGGTAATTCCAACGGTAGTGATTGTGATTACGGTGCGGGCGACCAGTGGGGCAATATCACCGGCGGTCACAAGCAAGGAAAAAATGTACTGACTACTGCCAACTTGGACGCAGAGCAAGACCTCGCCAACTCTAGTAGTCGTGGGCCTGCGCACGATGGTCGGATCAAGCCCGACATCAGCGCACACGGTGCTGGACAAATATCTACTGATCCATTTAATCAGTATTCTCCTTTTGGAGGAACTTCTGCGGCTGCTCCAGGAGTAGCTGGTGTAACCGGACAATTACATCAAGCCTACCGCGACCTCAACGGTGGCGAGACTGCCCCTTCGGCACTCCTCAAAGCAGCTATCTTAAATACCGCTAACGACATGGGAAATGTTGGTCCCGATTTCAGATTTGGTTGGGGACACTTGAACGTGTGGCGAGCATTTAATTTACTAAAGGAGGAAAGGTACGAGCGTGATGAAATTTCACAAGGAGAAAATAAGCAGCATAATTTTACAGTACCCGCTGGAGCAGTTCAGGTTCGGTTTATGGTATATTGGAATGAAGAATCTGCTTTCCCCGGCACTAGCCTAGCTTTAATCAATGATATTGATATGATCGTGACTGATCCCGACGGAACGACTAAACTTCCTTTTGTGCTAGATCCAACTCCCGATCCCACTACGCTCAATTTGCCAGCAACCAACGGTGAGGACCATCTCAATAATGTGGAGCAAATCTTATTTGATGATCCCGTGGCGGGAGATTACACCATTGATCTGAGTGGTTTCTCTATTCCACAAGGACCGCAGGAATATTTTATTATGTACGAAATTATTACCGAGGAAGTGACCATGACCTATCCAATTGGTGGAGAAGGTTTTGTCCCCGGCGATAGTGAACATTTAAGATGGGATGCCTATGGAAACGATGGATCGTTTGATTTAGCATATACTACGGACGATGGTGCTACCTGGAATAGTATTATTAATAATCTTACTGGTAGCAGAAGATATTACATTTGGAACATACCCAATCAAATTTCGGGACAAGTAAGGGTGCGCGTGACTCGCAATGGTTTTTCGGATGAAAGTGATGCCAACCTTTCCATCTGTAGAGTTCCAACTGGACTTGGAGTCGTACAGTTTTGTCCTAATTTTATGAGGGTCAAGTGGAACG
Organism: Bacteroidota bacterium; assembly: GCA_039027925.1. Taxonomy (GTDB): domain Bacteria; phylum Bacteroidota; class Bacteroidia; order Chitinophagales; family Saprospiraceae; genus CAJQQY01. Next base: position 4,157 of record JBCCJE010000356.1, on the reverse strand, counting down.
CAGTCACTAACGCCACGGGCTACGACGTATTTTTATTAGGTGAAAAATTCATGGACTCCGTGGGTACGACTACTGATCTGGAGTACGATATTCCGTTGCCGACACCGCTGGGTGAACATTGGTTTTCCGTAAGGGCTAAGGGAGATAATGGTCTTCGAGGAAAACGTGCAAATGCTGTTATGTATGATGATGGGCTGCTGGATTGTATCCTACAAAATGATGTAGCCACTACCAACCTACCATCTCCCGGATATTCGAGTGTGGCAGTTTGTGATCCCTTCCAAGATACGGTAAGCATCGTAGTAGAAAATACAAGTATCAACGATCAGCCTATTCTATCTTTTAGTTATCAATTTGGTAATGGTCCCGTAGTCACCGAAGATTTTAATGGTACACTAGCAGTAGGAGAGGTCATAGAACATACTTTCGAGACTCCGATAGATTTTACCACATCGGGGCTTTTTGAGTTAAAAACGTGGAGTACTATCCCAAGTGATGATGTATTTTTTAATGATACAATTAGAAGGAATATTTTAGTCAGCTTAGGCAACTTAGCCACCCCCACTCCTAATTTTGAGCAAGGTTTTGAGAGCCTGCAATTCCCTCCTAGCGATTGGTTTATTTCCAATCCCGATGATGAATTTTCGTGGGAACACAACTTGGAAGTAGATGGTCCGCAGGGAGATGAGACCCGAGCGGCGATGGTTCGAAATCGTTTTTATAATAGTCCCGGTACTCGGGATGAGATATTCAGTATTCCGCTGGATTTCACCAATCTTACTAATCCTATTTTGACATTCGACTTAGCTTATGCCCTGTTCACTTCTAGCTGTTCGGATACGCTACTGATAGAGGTATATACAGAGTGTGGAGATGTCTATGCAGGAGAGGTGTACAACAAATCAGGAGCGGACTTATCCACTTCTGGATTTGCACCTACCAATTGGTTTCCTTCTTCATCGAGTGACTGGCGCAATGAGTTAGTATCTCTCACAGATTTTGCTGGCGAAACGGTGATCTTAAAGATTGTGAATATCAATGGTAATTGTAACAACTTATTCATAGATAATATCAACATTGCAGATTTTGCGCCGCCCGTAGCGGAATTTTTTCCTTCGAGTACGGAAGTTTGTATCGGAGAGTCCATACAAATACTCAATACTTCTACGGCGGTAGCTGCCTCGTATGCTTGGAATTTTGGTACAGGAGGATCATTAGTATTCTCGGATGAGTTTACGCCCCCTCCATTTTTTTACGTCATTTCGGGAGATAAAACAATCCAATTGATTGTCGAAAATGATTTGGGGATTGATACCTTTTCCTTTACGGTTACTGTGTTGGATGATCCCTTTGCTGATTTTGACTACGACCAAGTAGGAAGTGGGTATCAATTTAATAATGATTCGGATGATGCTACCAGCTACCTTTGGGATTTTGGGGATGGTACACAGAGTGTGCAGGCCGAGCCTTACAAAGAATACTTATTCCCCGGAAACTATACCGTACAGCTAACTGCTATCAATGACTGCGCTGAAGATTTTGACATATCTGTCATCAACGTAACGACCACCAACGTGGAGGACTTGGATGAAAATGTACAAATACAAATTATCCCCAATCCAAACGATGGGGTGTTCCATCTGAAAATTGAGGATGTGACTTTGAGGGATTTACAGATTCAGATACTCGATGTTAGAGGGCGTGATCTAGGAATTTGGCAAACGCAAAGTAGTACTGGAACGGTTTTATTTCCCATCGAAAGATCTAATTGGACGAGTGGGTTATACTTCGTAAAAGTTCAAAGCGAAGATGGCGTCAGGATGCTGAAGATGACGGTGCAGTAGGTATTTTAGGGAGGAGTGAGGACTACTCCAAAATTTCGGGATTGATGAACAAAGCCTGCTTCGAGATTTCGGGGCAGGCTTTGTGCTACGTACTTGTAATCCCGAGAAAAATTGGAAGTAAAAAAAACAAAGTTTTGGATGTACCGTCTTGGACAGTTGGTAGGCCATCAGCAATGAATTTTACTTTCTTATCCACGGCTGAATACCTGCTTGGTCGCTTGGCAGATGAGGTTGTTTTTCAGCCAAGTATTTTATTTTCAAAACATCCATAGCCGCTAAGGAACTTCGTCTAGGTGAATATCAATATACCGAAAGATGTGGGGTATAAATAGAATGGGAAATTACCCCCGTGATGGATTACTGCCCGAAAATTCCTTTTAAGATAGCTACCGTGATGGCGTAAGTTGGTTTTACGCCATCTACGCCGAGTCCCCCCGAAGCTAGAGTGCTACCCGTTTCTAGTGGATTATCGGAGGCGTAGTAGGCATAGCGTAGGCAAACACTTTTGTCAATGCTGTTTCTAATTTTGGAAGCCGCTTGGATGGCTTTTTGGTAGTGAGCACCTTCCATTTCTAAGCCGATGGATTTCCACGAAGATTTGGCGAAGTATCGGAGTACGTCTTTATTTTGTAAAGATGTACCTAGAACTGTAACCATTGAACCTGCATAAACATCTAGTCCGCTTTCCCGAAATTCTTCTACAGTCAGTTGGTTTTCGAAGGGATAGTTGTGTGCTGTCCCTTCAAAGACGTGGGCATTGGGAATCATTAAGTCACCCTTTTTTCCTTCTAAAATTCCCGCTTTTCCCATGATGTTGACCGAGCGGACATTGAGGTTAATTTTAGTGGTGCCTTCCTCGTAGGGTTTTAATAATTCATCCATAAGCTCGTAGGCTTGCTCACCGAAGGCATAATCCATGACGAGAAGGACGGGTATCTTTTCTTTTTCTTGTGGGAGTTGACATTTGACAGCTACGGGGAGGTTATTGACGGGGATTGCAGCGCAGTCGAATATTTGAACCCCGATGTTTACGCCCGTTTCGTCGGTCATTTCCGTCATGCCATTTTTGAGGGCGCTGCTTCTGACTAATTCTTGTAGCTTATCATTTTTTTGTTGGGAAAGCTTAATGATAATATCGTCAAAAGTTTTTGATTTGAGTTTGGACTGCAACGCCGCTTTGGCAAAGATGGTATTGAGTACGCTGTGTAGATTGGAACTGATGATGTGCAGGGGGCGACCTAGCAGATTTTTTTCTTTTAGTTTTAATTTGATGTTGTGCGCCCAACTCGTCCCAAAAATATGGAATCCAATTTTTGATCTTAAGGAGGAGGAAAAAGTAATTTCCCTATCGTAATCATCGAGGTATTCGTTGATACTTAATTTTCCCAACCAATACACCACATTAAATAAGGAATTGACCTTATCGGTTTCTTCAAATAGCCTGACTGCGTCCACGGTTTCTTGGTAGGTTCGCCCGAGCAACGTACTGAGATAATTGATGGCTACCAGTTTATCAAATTTTTCTTGGTGCTTTATTTTCTGAATAATCTTAGCCAGCTTTTGCCAATCTCGCTTGGTGCGTCCTTTGTGGTCAAGGGCGTTAGTTCTTATCTTTTCGGCTTCGATGTACATAAAGGTAAGGTGGGTGAGTACGTCGTAGATATCGCTCCTACCCCTCGTCATTTCAATGTACATTTGCTCCTCGTCGATGCGATAACAATTTCTACGCCTTTTGGCGGGTATGATGACTGGCGAACCAGAAGATTCTAGTCCTTCTCTACTGATGAGTCGGATAAAGGTACATTCTTCGATGCCCTGTGGTAGTCGCTGGAAGACGTAGTGCAGCCCTACCAGTTCTACTTTTTCTGGATTGGCAATAGAGCCGTATATCTCAGGTTTTAGTTCGAGCAATGCCTTTATCATAGCTTCGCCGGAAATGCCCAATGGCTTATAAGAACCTCGGATAAATAAATGCCGCATGGCAATGTACAGTTTCTCGATAGCGGCTCTGGATACTTGCGCACGGCTTAAATGGGTTTTGATCTCACTCATGGAGGCCGAAGATAGGGAAATAATGGATAATTGTGAGTGGGGAGCGAATAGCGTGAATGGGGTGCACATCAAAATGTCACCAAATATAAAATATCAAAATTGGTTCAATTTCTAGGATAATTGGATCTGCTTTATCTTTAAGTAATTGTCCTATTTGTGATCTATCCATTTTCTTATTCTATGAACTCTTGTTGCCTTGCATAAAGTATTCTTGAAAAACCATAACCAACCAGCGTTAAAAAAATTATGAGAAAAAATTTT
>JBCCJE010000355.1:0-5964 GCA_039027925.1 Bacteroidota bacterium | reverse complement strand
GGCAGCAGCAAACGCCGCCTCAGCTTAACGATGGAAAGTCCTTTGTATCGCAAATAGAATATCCAGCGAACGGTAGGTGAAGATGTGGATGAAGGATGTAGTTTCATGTTTTATTTTTTAACCGTTTTAATATTCGAAAAAATTGAGATTTACAAATATTACGATGAAAAATATTTGATCTTAACATAAACGGCGGTTCTCGATTTGAAATTTAACATATACGATTAAAAAGTTATTAGTTTAAAAACCTTGGTATTCCTACATTACCATTAAAAAGTTAGATGGTAGATAAATTGATAAAGTTGGTCAGACAAGGCTTCGAAACTATATTAGATAGCCGTAGGTCGAATTATACCTATGAATTACCGAGTTATTTAAGCTTAGCCTTTTCGATGTTTCACTTGAAGGATTCGTCCTTGAGTTCTTTCCGCAATAAATTTAGTGTTCGGGCAGAAAATCTTGATCGAGTATATGGAGTAAAATCTTGGCCAGGAGATACTGCTATACGAGAAAATATAGATGAGGTCAATCCCTAAGCATTGCAAAATTTATTCAAACCTCAATTAGATGATCTCAAATCAAAAGCGGTATTGACCCAACGCCACGTTTTGGGAAAATATACTGCGGTATCGGTTTGCTAATGGACTCATTGTGAATGGACAGCATCAAAATATTTTGACCAACTATTTTGAATATTCCGAAGTAGATGTACAAACGGGGAAACAAATCTTCTACTCAACGTGGATTACAGGTATTGAAATTACTATGGAAAATGTTCAAGAATTGGTTACGGTAGTAAGAGCCCGATGGAAAATCGAGAATGAAACCTTTAATACTCTAAAAAATCAGGGGTATCACCTCGAACATAACTACGGGTATGGTAAAAAATATTTAGCTACTAATTTTGCTATTTAAATTTTTCTAGCATTTTTAGTCGATCAAGTTACCTAGCACTTGGATACTGATTTTAAAGCAGCAAAGAAAGTTTGCAAGACTTTTAAAAATCTTTGGGAGACCATCAGAAGTATCTTTTATCTCATGCCAACTATGTCAATGAACGCTGTCTATCGGTTTATTCTTAAGCGCAGGCAAGTCAAAATACACCCACTATACTAATATTATATATGTTAAATCGAGAATCGCTGCAAATAAAGGAACGACATATATCTTTTTAATACAAGCCCAGGACATTATCCCCAACATTTAATGTGTTACCAACGGTAAATCATAAAAAATCTAGGGATAGAGACCGCTACACAAGGAACTACATTTAGGAAAATAAGCGATGGAAACAAAGCATGAAGTCTTTCTTCTACTCAATCAAAGTCTCCCGCACCTCATTCCTCCCGTAAAACACCGGAAAATACATCTGCTCTACTTTCGTAGGATTCAACGTATATCTTCCCGTAAACCTTGGCTCTAACGGAATCACAAACTCATATTTCCCAACGGGCAAATCCTCACAAAAAATCGCCGTTTTATTTTTAAAATATTCTCGGTAGGATTCCTTGTTGCGATAGAAGTTGGGCTTGGCGCGATAGGAGCAACCTGCGGGAATCGGAATTTCGATCAACACGTATTCGGCTGCTTTTTTAATGTCAACGGTGACGATCAAGTCGGCAGCTACCGAACCTTTTAATTGATCGGTAAATTTATCATCTTGTTTTAGTCGAGTCGTTACCTCGAAGAGATCGTCTTTCTTTTGGGGTTGACGATTCCAAGCGGTTTGGTAGGCAGTAGCGAAGACTGGCCCCACGCCCGATTTTAAAATTTGGAGTGGCTCGCCGTTGGGCATTACCGTAGCTTGGAACGGAAACTCCATAATCCTTTCGTTGACCATACCTTTTAGTTCGACCACTACGGGCTGATACCCTTTTCCTCTTTCCATTAAGTTGGGTAAAATGGCAGCAAGGGTCTTGGCTGTAACAATGGTATTACGCCAGCCAAACCGACTTTTTCTTCGGGACAAAAGATACTGCTGAATGCGTTGTACCCGAACGGTATCGTTAGCTCTTTTGAAAATATCCAAAGCGAGTAAAGTGACCTCAGGACGATTATCGTACCAGCGGGTAGTTTCTTCTCCAAAGTAAATCCCATTGAATATTTCTTCTTTTTGATGTTGAATGATAGAATCCATTTCGAAAGGTAGATCATTCATTTGCCGAATTTTTGCAATGGCAAATTTATCGTACAAAGTTGTTTGCGTGGTATCCAACTGAGTTAGGTATTTCTCGTAATCTAACTTTTGTTGTACCTCAGAGAAAAGTAATAAGGTATTCAATAATTCTTTCTCTTTAAATTCTGTCAAGGAATTAGTCAGATACACTAAGCCTTGGTCCAATGCTTCCGTTTTGTAATTAGCTTGTTTTGCTTTTTCCAAAGCATTCAAAACATAGGTCGTCATCCAAATATTATCCTGTCCGTTTTTCCACCAACCCCACGAACCGTTAGGGTTTTGAGTTTTCTTTAAGCGACGGATAGCTTTGATGATGTCCTTTTCTCCGTCAAATTTTTGTCCCAAAAATGCTTTTAATTCTTTTTCCAATAATAAAGCCATCAGCCGACTTGCTGTTTGCTCGTTGCAGCCGTAGGGATATTTTTTTAAATAATCTAAGTCCTCCAGTAAAACTTCCAATACATTATTTTCAATGCGAATCGTCACCGCTCCCCGACCCTCTTGGAAATTGGTAGAGAAACTTTTCGCCTGATCCAATACTTTAAAAACGCCATTGGATTCTTCTACACCTTTTGGAAAAATGGGAACCTGCCGTTGCTCTCCGTCTCCGTAATTTTCTGCACTCAACAAATAAGAAAGGGATAGCGAGTCCATATTTTCGGGAGCAATAATTTTGGTTTTTTCAATGAACGCATCTTTTAAGTTCGCTTGATTAGTTTTTAAAGTTTTATCGCCTAGTCGAAATGCCGTTTGAATAGCAAAAGAGTCCTGCGTAAAATTGATGGATTTTCCGACGATGTTCGTTTCATCTCCTTCTACCAAAAATCGGGGCAAAGCCAACTGAGCTGTCATTTTTTTAAAGGACTTGATTTGGGAAATGTGCGTTCCCGCTCGCAGTTTGCGATCCATGCCTACGACGTAGGTTTGCCACGAAGTGATGTTATCGGGGAAGGTGGCAGAGAAGTACGCCTCACCATTTTGATCGGTAATGAGGTTGGGTTGGAAATAAGCATAATCCGAAAAATTAGACCGTAAGGCTACCTCCGAAAGGGACTGTAAATCACCACTCACTCGGATACCATCTATGTAATAATCCGTGGCATTGAATCTTGAACCCTTGATTTGAATAGCATCGCCTTCGTCTGCTACAGAAACGCCCGCTGTTTTTGCGGCTAAGGAGCTAACATTTCGGGTGGGGAGGTTTTGGAGATTTTGACTAGTAACTACTCCTCTGAGAGCACCCGTAAAATCTCTTCTATTAGGATTTGAATATCCCCTAACTACTATTTCATTAAGAACCATAGCGCTTCCACTAGTCAAAGTCGTATGGCTAAAATTATTGTTATCAGTACTTCCCATTATCTCTTGACTCGTGTACCCCGTGTAACTAATCACAAGTTTATAATCTCCTTCTGGCACCATCAAACTGTATTTCCCATCAATATCCGTCGTGGTTCCGATATTTGTACCTTTCACCAAAACGTTTGCTCCAATCAAAGTTTCTCCATCTTCGTCGGTTACTATTCCTGAAATCATTCTACCGCCGACCAAAGGATTTCTCTCTTTTTGCTCTACCTGCGAGAAGAAAGACTTTATCCGTTCGTCGGTATAGGTTTCGTCTAAATATTTTGAAAATATTTCTTTAAACAAAACCTTAGACGTATCAATTGTAAATGTGCTGTTACGTAAATCTTGGTAAAGCAACTGATTTGCTTTAATCGAAATTTCTTTTTTAAAATAATTTCCACTAGCGGTGAAGAAAATTACCGTGTACTCCTTCGGCAGCAAATAGTTAAGATTCCGGACGCTTGGTTTGTAAATGCTAAAAGTAGTGTCATCTTGTAACAAAACAATCGCATAAATCAAAGAATCATTTTTCCCCTCTTGATCATACTTAAATTTATACCTTCCGTGGGGGGCTGCAATTCGACTTCTTGAGTAGGCAAATCTTTTGGAAATGTCTTCCTTAACTTCCGTCTTGGGTTGAATCGTTTTTGGAGACAACATCAACTGTCCCAATTTTTTTGGAGTAAATTTTTCGGGTAAGATGATTTCATTTTTCCAATCAAAAGTAAAATCTTGATACAAGCGTTCTCGATTTTTAAAAACATTGTAAACGTAACCCGGCTCAAACAAAAAATTATTATTCCAATGATCTTGTACCAAATATCTTAGGTTACGATTTGGATAAAATGGCCCTAGCTTAAAATATTTGTTTTTAGGATAGCTCCAAGTGGAGAGTTGATGAATGGAAAGTTGATCCTGCCAAATAAAAATTTTCTGCCGATTGGGAATTGACTTTAAAATAAATATTCGCTTTTTCAATAAATCTTTCTCAGCTACTGTCAACTCCGTTGGCATTGGTCTTCGATGAATATGCTTCTTAAAACTCGATCTGACAAAATGATTTTCATCTATGGCAAACTCCAGCTTGTGTCCTTTTTTTAATAACACACTATCTACGGTGTATTCAAAATTGCGGGTTCGGATACGAATTTGATTGTACCCTTCCACGCCCGCAAAGCTATACGGCGGATCATCCTGTACATCGTGATAGTAAACTAAATCCCGATTACAGTAAATCAAATAGATAGGCTCCATTTTACCGTTCTTTACAATGTATGGAGCGAACTGCGCTACATCACGATAAAAGGTATCAGGAGTAGTAATCGTATCATACTGAAAAAACACTCCATCTTTCGGATGCCGTATTTGGTAATACAACGAAGAATCCAACTCCAATTCATCATACCACCTTGTATTGATATAAGACTTGTAATTGCCATAATCTAAAAGTTCCAATCTAAAATTATCGTACTCCAATGGCGACCTCGAAACCTTGTACCGAACCTCTGGTTCTTTGATATTTTGTAATCCTCCGAACTGAGCATTGATCGCTCCCGCTGCTAAGTTGACATTTTTAGCAGGTTGGTCCTTTGCCGTTTTTACCTTGATTTTGAATTGAGCTTGTTCTCCCGGTTCAACGGATTGTGGCTGTTCGACATCCACGGTCAATAATTTTTTGTAGAAATGAATAGACTTCTTATCACTTACCACCTTATCTGCCCACACGTATTGGTAGTATAGAAAAACTGATTTTTGAGATTTCCTTTTCAGTCGAATGCTATGGTATTTCTCGTCCGTTTTTCCTTTTGTGATAATATTACCCGACTGCCCGATAGGTAGTTTTTTTCCTCGAAGTTGGTAAGTGATCGGTAAGCGTCGAGGATTTAAAAAAGTAATCAAAACGGAATCTTTCGTTTGGCTACCGTAGGCGATAACCCCTGCGGGTAGTCCTTTCCTGTCTATGGAAAAATAATTTTCAATGCTGTCCACTTCAAAATCGTAGTCTGTCACGTAGGGATTGATCCTCTCCTTGTAGGGCAGTTGAATCTGCAACTCTGATTCAATGTTGTTATCATTTCCCGTCAGGTACAAAAGTGCGGCTCGTTCCACTTCTTTTTCGCCGACTAAATATTTTGCTGTGATAAATTCATCCTCTAGTGTCACCTCAATTCTTTCGTTCAGTATCTCATTACCCGTATAATTAAATCTTTGATTCAAACTTTGTAACTCACCGTTACTATTAGAAAAATTAGCTCGGATAAATACTTCCATGCTTGCGCTTGGAATTTTTTCTTTGGGAAAAATAATTTGCGTTTCCCCGTTTGCATCCAACTGCTGAGTATGCCGCCAAAGCGTATCTGGAACAATCACTTCCTCGGCGTGAAAATCTCTAATCCAACGTGCCGTCGCAATCAACTCCACCTGACCATCAGGAATGGTGT
>JBCCJE010000354.1:0-5965 GCA_039027925.1 Bacteroidota bacterium | reverse complement strand
CTCTGGGTAGTCTCAAAACCTTACTGATCTCAAAAGTCCCAGAGGGACGACACCTTGGTAGGATGTAACTACCCAGAGAGCACCAGAGGTGCGGCATATCGGTAGGTATAACAATCCATTTACAATTCATAATTCGGCGTGATCTCATGGCCTTGGTAAAAGTCATGGATGATTTTGACTACCTCATTGGGATCATCTACGATGGGCAGTAAGCTCATATCTTCGGGGCTGATGTTTCCCTCTTGATCCAGCATAAAGTCTTTGATCCAATCCACCATCCCTTGCCAAAATTTCTTTCCCACTAAAATTACGGGTACACGGGTGATTTTTTTAGTTTGTATCAAAGTCAATACCTCAAAGAGTTCGTCCATCGTACCGAATCCGCCGGGCATTGCCACAAAGGCTTGTGCGTATTTGACAAACATCACCTTGCGTACAAAGAAATATCTGTAGTTCAAATTCAGCTCAGGGTCAATAAATGGATTATGGCTTTGCTCAAAAGGGAGATCAATATTTAATCCTACGGAGGCACCCCCCGCTTCTTTTGCACCCTTATTTCCTGCTTCCATAATACCAGGGCCACCGCCCGTAATCACTCCAAAGCCTTCCTCGACTAATCGTGCGGCTACCTTAGTAGTGAGTTCGTAGTAAGGTGCACCAGGCTGAGTGCGAGCAGATCCAAAAATAGAAATACAGGGACCCACGTGGTTCATCGTTTCGAATCCCTCGACGAACTCCGAGATAACTTTAAACATCGTCCAAGCATTCTCACCTTTCAGTTTCGACCACTGCTTCATTTCCTTCTTGGGAGTATCTACATTACTACCATTGCCATTCACATTGTCATTGTGATTCACATTGTCATTGTGATTCACATTGTCATTGCCATTGATATTATCATTGCTATTTTCCATAATAAAAATTTTCGATATCGTATTTGGTGTTTTAAATATTGAACTGAATTTCAAAGCATAAAAAAACCCGCCATGGACTGGCAGGTTTCGCTATTTATATAAATTATTACAAAAATCAAAACGGGACTACCATTCCTTGGGCAGCAACTATCCATTTTTAGGATCTGATTTAAACCTTTTCAGCCATAAAGCTATCGTACTCTTTTCTCACAAAATTCAATAGCTCATCCAAATCACTGTATTTGGTAAATAAATCTTGCATGATTTTACTTCTACCGGAAGCACTCGACGGCACTACGAAATTCATCACATCGTTAGTAGTGATTTTTTCACCACTAAGTATGATTAATCGTTCTACCACATTTCTTAATTCCCGAATGTTCCCCGTCCAATTAATTTCTTTGAGTGCTTTCATGGCATGCTCATCAATCTTCTTAGGAATGACACCATACTCCGTACAGATAGACTCAATGAAGTGCTCTACCAACATGGGGATATCATCTCTGCGATCATTCAGGGAAGGCACGGTCATCACGATTACCGCCAGCCGATGATATAAATCTTCTCTAAACTTTTTATCCTGAATCTCTTGGCGTAGGTTCTTATTCGTGGCGGCTACTACCCGCACATCTACCGAAATTTCCTTATCACCTCCCACCCGTACGATGCGATTTTCTTGGAGTGCTCTCAAGACTTTGGCCTGAGCGGACAGACTCATATCGCCGATCTCATCTAAGAAAATAGTACCGCCGTTGGCCTGTTCGAATTTTCCTATCTTTTGTTTGTAAGCTCCCGTGAATGATCCTTTTTCGTGACCAAACAATTCACTCTCAATCAGTTCGGAAGGAATGGCAGCACAGTTTACTTCTACGATAGGACCATCGGCTCTTCCACTTTTGGCGTGTAGCCATCGGGCTACCAACTCTTTTCCAGTTCCGTTGGATCCCGTAATCAAGACCCTCGCATCAGTTGGTGCTACTCGATCAATGGTATCTTTGATCTTTAGGATAGGAGTAGATTCGCCGATGATTTTTTGGGTCTTAGTCCTGCTTACTTTTCGCTTCAGTACTTTATTGTCCGTAATCAGGTTCGACTTATCCATTGCGTTTCTGACCGTAATCAGTAAGCGATTCAAATCTGGCGGCTTAGAGATAAAATCAAACGCTCCTTTTTTTACTGCATCCACCGCAGTGTCAATATTAGCATGCCCCGAAATCATAATCACGGGAGTATCACTAGAGAGCATCTGTACTCTTTCGAGGGCCTCCATACCGTCCATCTTGGGCATCTTAATATCCATGATGATTACATCGTACTTTGTTTTTTGGAGTTTGCCAAGACATTGGATGCCATCCATCGCTTCGTCCACGTCGTACTTTTCAAACTCAAGAATCTCTCTCAGAGTATTGCGGATACTCACTTCATCATCTACAATCAGAATTTTTGCCATTAGTATTTTTTTAATGCGGTTGGTAAAATCAGTTTTTAAAAAGGAGGAAAGTATTAAATTTTTCCAACATTTATAACGCCAATGTAACTGAATTAGTTACCTTATAATATTCGAATTTAAAAAATATTTTTTTCCAAAAAAACAATTCCTTAATTCTTATTGGAAAGCAGTAAGGAATTTACCTATTATTGCTCAAAATTATTACCTTCGCAGGTCATTTTGAAAAAGACCTTTCCGTGGGTGTATCCATTTCCACATTTAGTGCGTCTTTAAAATAAAAATTAATTTTCATGAGGACGAAATTGTCGCAATTCAACTTTGATCTACCCCCCAAATTAGTAGCTAAATATCCAGCAGAAGTAAGAGATGAATCCAGACTGATGGTGGTGCACAAGGAGACTGGCAAAATTGAACACAAGATGTTCAAAGACATTCTGGATTACTTTGACGAAGGCGATACTTTAATTCACAACGATACCAAAGTATTTCCCGCTCGACTTTACGGCTGCAAAGAAAAAACGGGAGCCAAAATTGAAGTGTTCCTACTGAGAGAATTGAACCACGAAGCCCGCCTTTGGGATGTACTCGTAGATCCTGCCAGAAAAATCAGAGTAGGCAACAAACTCTACTTTAATGACAAAAGCGACGAGCACGAGGTCTTGATTGCCGAGGTAGTGGACAATACTACCTCCCGTGGAAGAACTATCCGATTTTTATTTGAAGGTTCGGACGAAGAATTTCAGGCCAAACTAGAGGAACTCGGAAATACCCCCCTTCCCAAATTCTTAAACCGCCCCGTAGAGGATATTGATAGAGAACGCTACCAAACGGTCTATGCCAAAAATATGGGCGCCGTGGCGGCTCCTACGGCAGGTTTGCATTTTAGCGAAGAGTTGCTCAAGCGACTAGAACTGAAGGGCGTTAACTCTGCGTTTATCACGCTACACGTGGGTTTAGGGACTTTTAGGAGTATTGATGTGGAAGATTTATCAAAGCACAAAATGGACGCCGAGTACTACAATATCCCCGAAAATACCACGACACTAGTCAACAAAACAAAGCACGCCAAGAAAAAGGTTTGCTCCATCGGGACGACTTCTATGCGTACCATCGAATCCGCTGTATCCGCCGAAGGTACACTAAAATCCTCGGAGGGATGGACCAATAAATTTATATATCCTCCCTATGAATTTAGTATTGCCAACAGTATGATTAGCAATTTTCATTTGCCTAAATCTAGCTTGCTAATCATGGTAAGTGCGTTCGGTGGTCACGACTTAATCATGGAAGCCTACCAACAAGCGGTAAAAAATAAATATAAATTTTTCAGTTATGGTGATGCGATGTTAATTATCTGATAAAGCGTTACCATTATTAGTTTTTTCAAAAAAAGGAAAGCACTTTTTGCTTTCCTTTTTTTATTGTCCCAGCGGGATAGCTTTCCAAAAAATGCAACTACCTCCATCTACTTGCGTATTGAGCATTATTAGTTAATTATTTTTTATCAAACACACTATGAAACATTTAAGATGGAGTACCCTCCGTATGGGTAGCGTATTTTTAGTCCTACTCTTTATCATTCCCACACTAGGTTTTGGCAAAAATGATTTTTCGAAAGGATACGAAAAAAGCCTTAGTCTTAGCTTTTACAACGAGCAGATCAGTATCGTATATGATACCAGAATCCTCATCGCCCCGCCTTTTCAAGCGGACGAATTGTCGGTGAGCACTTTCTACCGCAACATGGAACAGACCCCCTACCAACCTTTCCTCAGTAATCTCCTTCAATACAAAAATGAGCTTCGGCTGAATGATTGGTTATTTTACGAATTGATGTGGAAATCCGTTGAGCGAGTAATGGGAAGCAATAATGAACTTCACAAGGAATTGGTCATTTGGTTTTTGCTCTGCAAAGCAGGGTACAACACGAGATTGACGCATTTGGGCAACTTCGTTTTTGTGTACGCCCACTCGGAGGAAAATATTTTCGAAACCCCCGTCATAGAGCAGGAGGGAAAAATGTTCATCAACCTCAGTAGCCTACACAACCAAATGACTACCAAGGGGGCTTTGCTGAATATGCTGCCTTTTGCGCCCAATCCATCTGGCAAATCTTTCTCGTTTGATCTCCACGTATTGCCTAATTTTGCACCAGTCAAAAAAGTAAGAACACTTAGTTTTGAGTGGAAAAATAATACGTATCATCTCGACGTCACGTTTGACTTGAACCTCATCAAGATGATGGAGCACTATCCCGTATTTGAAAAAACAAAATACATCGGTGCACCGCTTTCTCCCTCAGCTTCCCGTTCTTTGCTGCCCCAACTGCGAGAGATCATCAAAGGCAAAACGGAGAAAGAAGCCTTAGAAATCATTGCCACATTTACACGATCTGCTTTTAGCTACAAAGATGACGAGGAGTATTTCGGCAGCAACAAACCGATGATTGCCGATGAGGTTTTTCATTATCCTTACTCCGACGGTGAGGACAGATCCGCCTTGTTCTATTTTTTGGTAAAAAAATTACTTCGGCTGCCCATGATCGCAGTGGACTACACCGATCACTTGACAATCGCAGTTGCTACGAGCACACCGCTAGGGAAGGGTATCCATCATCAAAACCGAACCTACTACATCTGTGATCCGACCACGCCGACTCATTCCGTACGCATCGGCGATGCACCGACAGCGTACGAGCACCGACCGTTCCATATTTTAAAAATAAAAAACTAACAGTACGGGTTATTCCATTTTCAACCGTACACCAGGAACGCATGGTTTTGGAGTGACTTCATGGTACTCCAAAACTTTTTTATTGAGAAAAATACGGAGTACGGGGAGCAACCTCGTGGGGTCGGACAGCTTTCCGAAATGAACGTAATATTATGGAAAACAGCAACTTACACATATTTTTTTATTAATATTAAAAAAGCTAACTCCAATTGGCGTGGTCTGATTTTTGATTCTGAAAGGCAGATTAAAAAAGTTATTGCTAGAATTATTTTTGTTTATTACATTTGTGCCAAAGTGAGGGAGCAAAAACGATTCTTCCTAAAACTTTTTAAACTTTAAGTCGTTTACTACACAACATTTTTTCACCATATCTTTTAGCCGTAACATGTATTGGACATTAGAATTAGCACATCATTTGGAAGAAGCACCGTGGCCTGCTACCCGAGACGAATTAATTGATTACGCTATCCGATCAGGAGCACCCCTCGAAGTGATTGAGAATCTTCAACAGATGGAAGACGAAGGAGAAATATACGATAGCATGGAAGACATCTGGCCTGATTTTCCGCGCAAGGATGATTTTCTTTTTAACGAGGACGAATATTAAAATTTGGTTGTCGCTTTTTTTAAAGAGTAAAAACGATCAAAATAATATTAAAAAAAGTTTTGCATGAGTCACATGCAAAACTTTTTTTTATGGGCTGCTACACCGTTAGACTATTTCTAGCAGAACCCCCAAAAACTAAAAAAAGATGTCACATTTTTCTCACCAAAAATTGTAACTTTACGTAACAGTATTGATGATCCCCTCCTCTGACCTATGACCTTTCTGTAAGTGAAAAAATTATGGGAAATTTATTTGTCACCT
>JBCCJE010000353.1:0-5967 GCA_039027925.1 Bacteroidota bacterium | reverse complement strand
TTTAAAGAAAAACTGAGAACAAAATTAACTACCCAATAATCTTAACTTATTAATGAACCATTCCTAACTTTGGGTTTCATTTATAAAATGAATTAGCCATATGACTTATTTAGTTTCAAAATCAGATAGAATCATCAAAGGAGAAATCACTCTTGATGGCTCCAAAAGTATCAGCAACAGGGCTTTAATCATTAGAGCTTTGAGTGGTCAGGATTTTTCTATTAAAAAAATCTCGACATCGAAAGATACTCGAACGCTCGAAAAACTTTTAACCGAATGTAACAATCAACCTACAGATGATGTAATAAAGTTAAATACTGGACACGCAGGTACGACTTTCCGATTTTTAACGGGCTACTTAGCGAATCAAAAAGGAACTCAAATCCTTACCGGCTCGGAAAGAATGCTCCAAAGACCCATAGGAATTTTAGTTGATGCGTTGAGAAAACTAGGTGCTGACATTGAATACTTAAACGCAGCGGGCTACCCACCCCTCAAAATTGGTGAACCCAAAAATAATTTCAAAAACAATACACTTACGATTAAGGCTGATACCAGTAGTCAATACATCTCATCCTTATTGATGCTAGCGCCTACCTTACCTAGTGGTTTAGAATTAACTTTAGATGGAAAAATTGTATCCGTTCCCTATATCCAAATGACGCTTAATTTGATGGAAGCATTTGGGATTCAACACAGTTGGGAAAAAAATACTATTAAAATTTCTCCACAAAAATACAAAGGCAATGATTTTGAAGTTGAGGCGGATTGGTCAGCAGCGTCGTACTTTTATTCCTTAGCCACTTTAGCCGATGAGGTAGATTTACAACTGAACGGTTTATTTGAAAAAAGTACACAGGGCGATGCTGCCATCGTAAAGATAGGGTCGGCATTTGGGGTCACGACTACTTTTAACAAACAAGGCGTGCATTTAGAAAAATCAGGTCAACCAGCTACTAAAATGTTTGAGTACGATTTTTTAAAATGCCCCGACATTGCTCAGACTCTAGCGGTCATTTGTGGAGGACTAGGCACGACGGGATTGTTTACGGGATTAGATACTTTAAGTATCAAAGAGACTGACCGTATCGCAGCTTTGCAAAATGAACTGCAAAAAGTACAGGTCTTTTTCTCTAAACTACCCTCAAAGTTTTCCAAAAAGTCCAACAAAACATTCTACATGACGGAAGGAAAAGCTAGCATCAATTTACCTACTTTTGAAACCTACGAAGATCACCGCATGGCGATGGCATTCGCGCCGCTTGCCTTGTTGGGAAAAATTAAAATCGAAAATCCTATGGTCGTTGTAAAATCTTATCCTGACTTGTGGGAGGATTTGGAGCGGGTGGGTTTTGTGGTGGAATGATTAAAACAATGCAATTACAATTTTAAAATCGCTGAGGTTTCGGGAAATCTTTTCAAACTGCTGAGGTTTCGGGACAGACTCTCGAATTTCAAATCACCAAGAGTACTGAACAAGCATTAATAGTTTTCCTTCACTTGGCGGGACTTGTCCACTTGGAGCCTTTGACTCGAAATCGCCAATCCCATAAGGCACATTCTTCGGCGTAATCAATACCCACCCTTGGGCTAGCTTTTATTGCTGATTCGGCAATTTTGATCCCTCTGTCTTCGATCCAAATAGGACTAGCTTTGTCCGTTAAGTTAGTTCCGTAATGCGTTTTGGTGATACCCATGGCTTTGGTGAGGGTGCCTGGTCCTGCGGTGAGATTGTATTTTGCTTTAAGAAAATCACGACGTTGCAACATTACTTCTACATTTTCGATGGGTTCTACAGCTCGAATCAAAACAGCGTGTGCCATTCCTTTGGGTGCAGTTACGATATTGAACAAATGATGAATCCCGTAACAGAGGTAAACGTAAGCTACTCCGCCCGCTTCAAACATGATCTTGGTGCGTTTTGTAAAACGATTGTTATGAGCATGGCAGGATTTATCATCGGGCGCACGGTAGGCTTCCGTTTCTACAATTTTTCCAACCACAATTTGATTATCAATATTGGTTACCAAAAACTTTCCTAGCAAATCTTTACTGATTTGAACGACATCTTCTCGCAGATAAAAAGATTGGGGAAGGCGCATTTAATTCCTTTTTAAATTTGAAAGGTTTGGGAGTTTAAGAGCTTGTCTCAAACCCTCAAATCTTCAAACTACAAAAAACTATCTCCTACTATAATTAGGAGCTTCCTTGGTAATGACCACATCGTGCGGATGACTTTCAAAAACGCCAGCGGCCGTAATCTTGACAAACTGAGCTTGCTGCATATCCTTGATATTTCCAGCACCGCAGTAGCCCATTCCCGCTCGAAGTCCTCCGATGTACTGCACCATCACTTCCGCCAATGATCCTTTGAATGGTACTCGCCCTTCGATACCTTCTGGCACTAATTTTTTAATGTCATCTTCCACATCTTGGAAGTAGCGATCTTTTGATCCCAGTTGCATTGCCCCCAAAGATCCCATACCTCGATATACTTTGAACTTTCTTCCGTCGTAAATGATAGTTTCTCCCGGTGCTTCTTCCACTCCCGCAAAAAGAGAGCCTGCCATGATGGTATCTGCTCCCGCTACGATTGCTTTAGCAATATCCCCAGTAAAGCGAATGCCTCCATCACCAATAATGGGTACACCTGTATTTTTGATAGCAGAAGAGGCATTAAAAATTGCCGAAAGCTGAGGGACACCTACCCCCGCTACCACTCTCGTCGTACAAATGCTGCCTGGTCCTACCCCGACTTTTACACCATCCACACCAGCATCTACCAATGCTTTTGCTCCCGCTCCCGTTGCTACATTTCCACCTACAATTTGTAGATCAGGATATTGGTCTTTGACCAACCTAATGGCATCCAAGACTCCTTTAGAATGACCGTGGGCGGTATCCACACAAACCACATCCACTCCTACTCTCACCAGCGCATCCACCCTTTGCAAAAGATCAGCAGTCACCCCGACCGCTGCCCCCACAACCAATCGTCCTAAGGAATCTTTACAGGAGTTCGGGTAATCTTCCACTTTCATAATGTCCTTGTAGGTGATGAGTCCAGCCAGTTTTCCGTAATCATCTACAACTGGAAGTTTCTCAATTTTATGCTTTTGTAAAATCTGACGGGCTTGTTCAAGATTAGTTCCAATCGGAGCCACTACAAGATTTTCACAGGTCATCAAATCCTTAACTGAACGATTCAGTTGAGTCTCAAATCGCAAATCACGATTAGTCAAAATCCCCGTCAAAATATTACCTTTATCTACGATTGGGATTCCTCCGATTTTGTATTTTTTCATCAATGCGAGCGCATCGCCAACTTTGGCATCTGCCTCTAGCGTTACAGGATCGATTATCATCCCACTTTCTGATCTTTTTACACTTCTCACTTGTTCGGCTTGCTCTTCGATGGTCATGTTTTTATGGATAATGCCAATACCTCCCTGCCTAGCTATGGCAATGGCGAGCTTATTATCCGTGACCGTATCCATGGCTGCGGAGACAATCGGAACGTTCAGGCGGATCTCTCTCGTCAACTGCGAGGAAATGTCAACTTCACGTGGTAAAACTTCTGAATAATTGGGAACGAGTAAGACATCGTCAAAGGTAAGTGACTCTTCTATAAATTTGTCTGCTCGTGTTTGGGTAGTCTGATGGTTTGCTTTTAGTATTTCCATGCGCAAAGGTATCATTTTTTTCAAAAAAAGAAATAAGGCGAAAGAATTTATGTAATTAGATAAAATCACGTATGAGTTATTTTTCAAAATCAAAATGACTTCTACACAATAGTTATAAAAAAATAAGCAGGTAGAAAACTTATTACTTTCTACCTGCTTCGATACCTTTAATCAAATATAATTTACTCCGGCTGAACGATTATCCGCTTTTGAATAATTTCATTCGTCCTATCATTGCTTAACTCCACAATGTAAACTCCTGCCGCCCATCCTCTTGTGTTAATCTGAAAATCGTATCCTTCTTGATTACGATACTGAACTCGACCGTGTAAATCTAAAACCCTCACTTCTACCTGCTCCATTCCCGCATGAACATTTAAAATTCCATTGGTGGGATTAGGAAATAATTTAACCTTTGATTCCAGAGTACTATTCTTTGATTTTTCGGTCATCTGATTTGAGATCACTTCATTGGATTGTTTGGCTACCAACTGTTGGCCATCTGTTCCAGCATTATAAAAGGTACGACCCCGTGCTACTTTGATGTAGTGTTGACAGGGCGCACAATAATTATCTTTGTCTGCTTCGGATATGTTAGCCAATCCCGAAAATTCACTAGCTGACTGCGTAGTATTTTCATCCTTATAGCTTTCGAATGCACTACGGTACGTTTCGTTCATGACCAAGTAGCCAGTAGCGTCGTTTCCGTAAAGACAATTAACAACGCCTCCCCCTGTCAAACAATCATCTTTTTTCCCATTGCCTTGTGGATAATAAATTACAAGATCTCCCGAACCGCAATGTGCTGTCAAATCCGTAGCGGGATTAGCATCATTGAAAGGGGTACCTGCACAAATATTTCCTGAGAATAATCCAATGGAAATATTCATAAAGTTATTAGCGGACGGTTGATCTGCATTATTAGGGCCCCAGTAATTTCCAGTAGCGTCAATCGGAGGGGGAGGATCACTCGCAGTATAGTTGAAATAACAAATATCGAATAAAGTTCCTCCCGCTGGATTTTCAAAATGGTTAGGATTCGTTTGAGTATAGTCACAATCTATAGCAGTTTGCCCGCTATTGATGCAAGCATCTATATTCAGTAATAAATCTTTACCTTGCACTCCTGTATTATTATTAATCAACTTAGCGCATGCCATTTCTACAATTCCAAAATCAAAATTCCCCTGACTACCTGTAAATACATGCCATTTCCCGATATGAATTCCAGTACCGTTATTGCTTATCGTTGCGCCTTTATTGACCGTCACGTTAGCGAAGGCAGCCTCCGAAGCGTAAATACCCTTAGTATTATTGTCTATTAGAGCATTACTAGTAACTACAATATTTGCCCTAGAGCTATCCTCTACTACTACACCGTAAGTGTTGTTGATAATATCAGTATTATTGATATTAAAATCTGTAATCTGTGAAAAATTAACATCAGGGATACTTCCGCTGTGGCTTATTCTAACTGCTCCAAGTGGAATTTCGTAACCCGATACGTTACCACCAACCATCTTTACAGATGCCACATGCTGTACTTGTAATGCAATAGAAGTCTTATCATAAGGTGTAAAATTAGTCCCTATGATATTCATAAACCCTATGTATTCCCCAGAGACACCTACATTACATGCACTAAATACACAATTATTTATCCTAAAAACATCATTATTATCTGCCATACCAAACGCATCAATTCCTGTTTCTAGTCGAAGAAAATCGGAGAAAAGTACATCTACCTTGGCGGCATCTTCCGCCCAAATAGCCGTATTGATTCTACTGGGATCAAAACCTTCTAGCACCATCTTGTCTAGCACTACTTCTCCGTTACTTTCCACTTTGATTTCACTATTGGCGAGATACTCTACCTTGCCGTAGCTCCAATCCAGTTGTCCACTACTCACATTCAACGTAGCACCATTATTTAACCGTGCAAAACGATTGCCTTTGCCTGTGCCTTCTAACACAAATGGCGCATTGAGTGTCAAAATATTTCCGTTATCGAATTGGAAGAAACCGCTTCCCGAAAAATTAAAATTTCCATTGATGACAAGCTCACCATCTGCTTGGATGTGGATAGAAGACCCTTCTAGCGTTTCTCCCTGATACCAGAAGTCATTCCACCATAAGTCAATGTCAGCTCCATTCTGAATAATTAGTGTTCCTCCTTCTTCTACTACTATTTTACCGCCTCTCTCTAATCTTAAAGTGCCTCCATTTTGCACCTCCAGAGTACCACCGTTTTGCACCGTAATATTTGAAAACTGCCCCGTCTCTA
>JBCCJE010000352.1:0-5992 GCA_039027925.1 Bacteroidota bacterium | reverse complement strand
GCGGGACGACACCTACCTACAAACAGAAATAATAATTTATTCACATAAATAAAAATAAAGCTAATAATTACTAATCTTCTACCATTCTCTAAATATTTTTTTCATCACACTACTGCCATCATCAAAATCAATTTTACAAAAATAAACACCACTCGCTAGTGCGGACAGGTCAATTTGGTTTTTCTCAAAATCAATAAATTGTAGTTGTCCCTGCTGATTGTAGATTTTTATGTGAGCAATTTCTAAGGCAGTTGCTATATCCACAATTCCTGTTGTAGGATTTGGGAAAAGAGCAACCTTATTTGTTTCTAAATTTTGAATACCTACTGGCTCAACTATTTCCGTAATTACAGTATTCGTTTCAATGGGGGGATTAAAATCAAAAAATATCTCTGCTCTGTTGGAGAGTAAATCTCCAACCGTAAGACCAGCTTTAGGTTTTATTCTGTAGGCAATAAAACCATTGGAGGCAGGTTCATTGGAAGTACTGTCGGGTAGGTTGATATCATTAAAGATGAAAGAGATTTGATTTTCATTATTGATCTCTACTCTGTTATCGTGGCTTGTACTTTCTAGTTGAAATGTCTGAATATCCAAGTCAGAATCTAAAAAGTTTTCTACCCGTACATTGATCGCACTTGCGGTGCCTGTATTTTGAAATCGAATAATGTAGTGCAAGTAATTTTCAACTTCCTCAATCGTGATCGTCTCACCTTCCATGACTCGGATATCATTTGGATCGTAAGAGCCAATGACCGTTTGATTAAATGTAAAAACATTATCTTCCTCCGAAATATCTCCCATTACGGGATTGATGGTAGCGGTAAAATTTAGGACTTCATCAATATTAACGGTAGGCGGAGAAAATACGTTAAATTTTAAATCAACACGCCGCGTTTCAAATGGATTCAAATCCGTAAAGTCAAATGTAATAGTATTACTAGAAGGGGTAGTGATGGGCATACTTGCGTTTAAAAAATTGAGTTTGGTATCGTCGAACTCTACCGAGATAGTATTGCTTTCGGGAGCACTTCCATTATTTTTATAAACTAATTCGTAGGAGACATCAAACCCCGGTCGAGCGTCAATTTTAGGATATAAACTAATGCTTAGGTCATCTACATTTTGAATAGCTTGTACACAAAAATCTCCTGTGTCCATATTTCCCAAACCCATAAAATTGGATGCAATAGAAGTGGGGGTAGCTTCAAAAAAATCAGGTAAGGCTAGTGAAGTATTAAAATTTCCTTCACCGGGAAAAAGTTGATATATTCCATTTTGGATAGTTACTGTTCCTAGGTCATTTGTTCCATCGGTCGTATTAACCAAGATATTGGGCATGGGTGGATCTTGATTATCGCAGCCATTACCATTGATATCGAAGAGGACTTGACCAAGAATTTCGTTGGAGGTAGGGCTTAGATTTTCGTGCCACGTGATATTATCATTGATCGAAGCTGCTGAAATCAAGTCCACATCTCCGTCCGCATCTATGTCTGTTGCTATGAGTTTTAAACCTCCATCAACGATGTCAGAGATAGGTTGTTTTGTTCCAAAATTTCCAGCACCGTCTAAGTTTTCGTACCAAACAATTTCATCCGTAGAAGAATGACCATTGCCAATATCCATATCGCCATCCCCATCAATATCGGCAGCGACTAGAGCCGTAGGCGTAATAGCCGTGGTAGATATCGTCACAATTTTTTCCAATCCAAAATTGCCTTGTCCGTCGGTATTTTCGTACCACACTACTTTATCCTCACC
Source organism: Bacteroidota bacterium (assembly GCA_039027925.1). GTDB lineage: Bacteria > Bacteroidota > Bacteroidia > Chitinophagales > Saprospiraceae > CAJQQY01. The sequence continues at coordinate 4,228 of JBCCJE010000352.1, read as the reverse complement.
AGCAGAAGAAACCGCAATATCCAAGTCACCATCGCCATCTAGGTCAGAGGCTACTACCGTATTCGGCCCATCAATATCCGTAGTGATAAATGTTTCTGTTCCAAAATTACCTTGCCCATCGAGGTTTTTATGCCAGACAACTCGGTCGTTATCTCTATCCGTAAAAATTATATCCAAGTCACCATCGTCATCAAGATCTTCAGCGATGACCGATTCTGTGTAAGATAAATTTAGAGAGATGATATTTTGACTGCCAAAGGTACCCAAGCCATTATTTTGATACCAAGCTACTTTATCATCAAAAGAAGAAACGGAGACCACATCTTGATCGCCATCGTTATCAAGATCAGCTACGGTAAGACCCCGTACATTATCCGTCAAATTTGTAATCATTTGCTGCGATCCAAAATTGCCCTGACCGTTTAGATTTTCAAACCAAACCACTTCATCGTTGGTAGGAGAAGCTGCTACAACGTCAGCGTCGCCATCGCCATCAAGGTCTGCACCGACTACAGCTTTTGCACCGATTACCGAGGTAGATATGACGTTTTGTTGGGAAATGACTCCTTGAGGACTAGCGTTTTCGTACCAAGCAATTTTGTGGTCACTCGAAGATGCGGAGAGCACATCTAAGTCGCCATCGCCATCTATGTCCATCGCAGCAATGGATTGAGGAGAGTCAGCAGCGGCAGATATAATTTTTGTAGCAATAAATTCTCCTTGCCCATCATTTTCGTACCATTCAATTTTATCATCTTCAGAAGAAGCAGAAACGACATCTATATCTCCATCGTTATCTATGTCTCCCGTTTGAACGACTCTAATACCAAGTAGCTGATTAGTGATTAATTTTTCGGAGCTAAAACTGCCTTGCCCATTGGTGTTTTCGAACCAAACTAACTCATCATCAAAATCAGAGGTACATAAAATATCCATATCGCCATCGCCATCCAAATCAGCAGCGTGAACATCCTCAGCTCCATTTAATGAATTGGAAATGATTTGTTGAGTACCAAAATCTCCTTGTCCATCTAGGTTTTCAAACCAAGCAACTTCATCGTCACCCGTGGAAGCAGTTACTACGTCCAAGTCTCCATCCCCATCCAAATCAGCAGCGAAAGCAGTTTGAGGTTGATTAGCATTGGTAATAATTCCAGTTCCGTTATTAAATGGTCCAAGCGGGGAAGGACTTATATTTTCATACCAAACTACCGTTCCGTTATTGGAAGAAATTCCAATCAAATCCTGATTGCCATCACCGTTCAAATCGGCAGGGTAAGCGTATCTTGCAAAAGTCACGGAGTTATCAATAGATTGAGGATTACCAAAATTTCCTTGTCCATCCAGATTTTTTATCCACGCTAATTGATTATCAAAAAAAGAGGCAGTTACAATATCTAAGTTTCCATCAATATCCACATCAATGGCGTAAACCGAAACTGGTCCGAAGATATTATTCGCATTATCTGAGATGATTTTCTCCGAACTGAAATCTCCCTGCCCATCATTATTTTCAAACCAAACTACTTTGTCATCCTCAAACGAAATAGCGACCACGTCCAGATCGCCATCATTATCTATATCTGCGGCGGTGACGTCGTTGGCTTCATCGGCATCATCTGATAGGATATGCGAAACGCTGTAATTACCTTGTCCGTCGGTATTTTCAAACCATCCTATCTTATTTCCAAATCTTGCGGCAAACAATAAATCTAAGTCTCCATCACTATCTAGGTCTGCGAGGAATACTTTCCACGCCCCATCAGTTGATTTAGAATCATCTATGATGATATTATCTTGAAAACCAACTTGGGCAGAGAGATTGATGTAAAGAAAAAATGTAATGAGGGTAGCTAGTGTTAGCTTCATGATGTAAATTTTTTTAGATTAAAAATTGTGCTGCCTAGAGATCACAAGGTAAGCATGTTTATCTTTTTGAGAAAATGCTATTCTTGATTTGGCCTGTCTTTACGGAGATGAGATTTTTCTAAGATTTCATTTTTAACTACTTTTGCGCCAACAAAAAAATAGCGAACTCCATGAGAAAATTCTTTCCTTTTCTACTTTTAACTTTATTTTTTTCTTGCCAAAATGAGTCTAGCATTCAGTCTGTCCCTTATTTAAAAATTGCGGGAGAAACGATGGGGACGACTTATCATTTGACGTATCAGGATAGTTTAGAGAGAAATTTTAAAAAAGAAGTGGATTCGATTTTGGTGGAGATCAATGAGTCTGTTTCAACTTATATTCCTGATTCGGAAATTTCAAGATTTAATCAAAACAAAGCTGGGAATCCCTATGATTACATTTTTAAAGATGTATTCTTAGCATCTGAAAAAATTTTTAAAAAAACTGAAGGATATTTTGATCCCACGGTAATGCCCTTAGTTAACTATTGGGGTTTTGGTTACAAAGATAAAAATCCCACTAATAGAGTGGATAGTTTAAAAATAGATACTATAAGACAATATGTTGGTTTCAAAAAGATCAATAAAAAATGCGATGAAATCTCTTTTGGGATGGTATGCTCATATAAGAAATTAAGGTCGGAAATAGAACTCGACTTCTCCGCCATTGCCAAAGGCTACGCTGTTGACATTATCTCTGAATATTTCGAAGAAAATAATATCAATAACTACCTCGTAGAAATAGGAGGAGAGCTTCGAACTAAGGGCAAAAATCCTAGAGGTCAACTTTGGACGACCGCCATCAACACTCCCAAAATCAATGCTCGACTCAATCAGTACCAAGCTATTGTGAAAATGGATAACAAAGCAATTGCAACTTCTGGAAATTATCGAAATTTTTATCAAGTAGGTGATGATTGGTATGGACATACCATTAATCCCAAAACAGGTTTTCCCGAAAAAAGTAATTTATTAAGCGTTTCAGTCCTAGCAGATGATTGTATGTCTGCTGATGGGTATGCTACTGCGATGATGTCGATGGGGTTAGAAAAAGCAAAAGCTTTGGTAGAAAAACTCGAATACCTTGATGCTTTTTTTATTTTTGCTGACGAAACTGGCGAGCTAGAAACATTTTACACGCAAGGGTTTGAAGGAAAGGTTGTTTTATGAAGACTATTACAACATGTTATTCTACCAAGCGTCGTCAATTGAAACATACTTTTAAGCATTTTGCCACCAAGACTCAAAGAAAATAATGCATTGTGGCTTCATGACTTTGCGTCTTAGTGGCTGTCATCAAACAAATATACTTTCATATGGATTTTAACCTAGATAGAGACTTATGTTTTTTTGATGTAGAATCAACTGGACTTAATGTAGTTCGAGATCGGATTTTACAAATTGCAATTATTAAATATCATAAAAATGGAACGCCGCCAAAGGAGTTGACCATGCTGATTAATCCAGGGATTCCAATTTCTGAGGAAGCGATGAATGTCCACGGCATCACGCCAAAGATGTTGGCTAACAAACCCACCTTTGCGCAAGTAGCCGATGAGTTATTTCAATTTATTGGAAATGCCGATTTAGCAGGCTATAATTCTAATCGGTTTGATGTACCCATTTTGATGGAGGAGTTTGCTCGGGTAGGAATTGAATTTTCTATGGAAAGAAGACGCACGATAGATGTCCAACGCATTTTTTATAAAATGGAACCCCGTACCCTTTCCGCTGCACTAAAATATTATACTGGTAAAAAAATAGAAAACGCACATGACGCCTTGGCAGATGTAAAAGCTACGGTAGATGTGCTGAAAGGACAATTAGAAATGTACGCAGAGGTGGACTTTGAAGATGGTGATGGAAATATTACAGAGAAGCCCGTGAAGAATGATATGAAGGCGTTGCATGAATTCACTACTGATGATAAAATGATAGATGCCACGATGCGATTAAAATATAACCACGAAGGAGTGGTCGTTTTTAACTTTGGCAAATATCAAGGACAACCTGCCGCTAAGGTGCTTACGGAAGACAGACAATATTATAATTGGATGCTGAATAAAGAGTTCTCTTCTCAGGTAAAGCAGTTGATTAAAAAATTGGTAAAAGAATATCGGAAGGAAAATTTGTAAAATTTAACTGAGTTCTTTGATGATTTCGCTCTAGCAGATTAGCTTGCTACACTTGTTCTCCTATGTATTAAACCATCTTTCTATGAGAAAAAATAAAAATCGCGATCGTAAGTCCGAAGGAAATATCTATGATAAAATCATGCGAGAAAACCTTCAATCTATTTTCCTAAAAGTATTGGAAAATAG
>JBCCJE010000351.1:0-5999 GCA_039027925.1 Bacteroidota bacterium | reverse complement strand
TAGATGACTCTCCTCATAAGTGTCAAGACAATTTTGGAAATGCGATTTATCCAAAAGAATTTAAAGGAGAAAGAGATGATCAAGAGTTGAAACTTCTTTTAAAATATCTTCAAAAATTAAAGGATGAAAAGAATGTAAGAAGAATAGAAAAGCGAAATTGGAAGGCATATCTTTAAAATAAATCATCCATACTAATCACATTATCTACTAGACCTAGACTATGTTGATTTTTCAATAGACCAAAAGTGGTAATCGCTACAATGAATACTTGTTTCTTAGTTTTAGAGATATGCTGAAAAAGTGTTCTTTTCTTCCTCAATTTTTGGGCATCTTCTTTTGATAACATCCATTCATCATTGTAAAATTTTATTTCACACATTGATACAACGTTATCTTGACGATCAATCAATAAATCTATTTGTACTCCTTCTGTTTCCGCAGATGGTTTTGCGAAAAAACTAAAGTGCCGAGTAAATACGCCAGCGATTCCTAGTGCTGATTTGATTTTATCAATGTGCTGCAAACAGATATTTTCGAAAGCATAACCACTCCACGATTTCCAAGATTGTGTTTGACTCATTACCGTCCAACTTCCCGATTCGTTGGGAGGAATATCTTTGATAAATTTTAAATAGAAGAGCGAATAATTATCGCTCAACCTAAAAAGCGTAGCTTTTTTCTTTTTGTTAAAAGGTACGTAGGAGGTGATAAATCCTGACTGTTCTAACTCCCTCAAAATAGTGGTTATTCCTCCTCCATCTTTCATTTTAGTCTTCGCAAGAATTTCTGCCCGACTCAAGCCTTTCCAAGTACTGGCCAATACTTGAACAATTAGTTCATAGCGTTCTGGGGATTGAAACAAGGAACTGTATAGATTTTCAAATTCCGTCCGTAAAAGTCCAAGTGGAGAAAAACAAATCTCATCTATGTTTTGAATCGCACTTTTTCCTCCTTCTACCTGATCCAAATAATGCGGAATTCCTCCCATCGCCATATACAGTTGTAGCAACTGATACCGACTGAACGATATGCTCCGAGATTCAAAATATGCCTCCGTTTCGGTAAGTGAAAATGGAAAAAGTAAAATTTTTCGAGTAACTCGATTGTGAAGTCCTCCTCTATTATTGATAATTTTTTTTATCATCCAAGCCGTAGCCGATCCGCAGATGACTACAATGATATTTTTCTTCGAGGCGTAACTATTCCAAAAGTAACTAAACCCGGTAAGAAAATCTGATCTTGATGTAGCTACCCACGGAAGCTCATCAATAAATACCACCTTCTTCCTATCTTCTATTTTTAGGTCATCCAAATGTTGCCCTAAAATATGAAATGCTTCTAGCCAATCTTTCGGTACCCTAATTAGTTCCTCCTGCCTTTGGGCTGCTTTCAAGCTGTAAGTGAAATTTCGAAGCTGTTGCTCCATGTTTCCATCTTTTAGTCCAATCATCTCAAAATCAATCATCGTATCAAAAAAAGAACGAACTAAAAATGTTTTCCCGACCCTTCTTCTTCCGATGACAGCTACCAATTCTGGCTTATTTGATTGTAGTGTTTTATTTAGGATATCTATTTCTTGTTTTCTTCCTATCATGATTTTTTCTTATAATCTGCGGAAAGTGCATAAATATACATGCTTTCCGCAGATTATAACATCATATCTTGCGGAATAGTGCTAAAAATGACAGATTCCGCAAATTATAATCCTATATCCTGCGGAATCTACGTATCCATTATTCTCGCAAATTTTCCAAGCTAGGAGAAAAGCCCACGTAAAATCAGTAATTTCCTTTGGGGTAAAACCTGTCGGCTCTTTGTTTTTTTAGCATATGTAAATGAATTGTTACTTGGATTAAAAATATACACTGCGTCTCCCCACCTCTGCGTTGAGATTTTCTATGCCGATCTCAACTTAAACACCTTACAATTTCCCCCAAAAACTTTATCTAGAGCCTGCTGTAATGAGGTCGCAAAATTTTCCCCATCCTTCCCATCAAATAATTTAATATGGTCTCCACCCACATCTGTAACAATAATTTCACGGCAGTAGGGTCTCCATCCCAAAAACTCAAAATCTTTTAGATAAAATCTTTTTTCGGTAGCTCTAAATAAATGTATCGTTCCATCGTAAGGGGTAATCTTATAGTTTTCGTAAGCGCGTCCATTGGCACGATCTACTTTTCCTAAAGCATCTGCCTCAACGCTTTTTAAGTTGTTTTGCTCATTGCGTTTGTAGCGCCATCGGTCAATTCGCTTTTTTAAATTATAGGCTCGGTAGTGATAATTTGGAACAGGATCTTTGATAAAGTTGGTAACATCCCACGTTGTCTTTTTCAAGCGATCACTCATTTTTTGGCTAAAGTTCCGAGTATCCATGTTCTTCGTAATGTAAGGCTGAACGATGGTATCAAATAATCCAAGGAAAGCAATGGACCGGTTTTGTGCCTTTAGCTGTTTAGCCATTTCAAAGGCAATCAATCCTCCGAAGGAGTACCCTGCTACTGCGTAAGGTCCTGTTGGATTATGTTGGATAATTTCAGAAACATAATGCGCTGCAATGTCCTCCATCCGATCAAGTGGTTCTACTTCACCGTTCAGTCCTTTTGCTTGTAGCGCATACACAGGTTGGTCTTCATCCATAAAACTCCCTAGTACATTAAATAACATCACATGCAGTCCTGCACCGTGAACTATGTAAATAGGAGGTTTGCTTCCCGTCGATTTTACGGGGACTAAGGAGTTCCAAGTTTGTTCTACTTTTTTATCATCTTCCATCAACCCCGCTAAACTTTTGATCGTAGCATTTTCTAATAAAACTGATAGCGGAAGATTTTTCCCTGTAGCTTTTTCAATCCGAGACATCATTCCCACAGCGATAAGAGAGTGTCCTCCCAATTCAAAAAAGTTATCGTTAATTCCAATATCTTGAACACCAATTGTTCCTGTCCAAATCTTAGCTAAAGTTTTTTCTAAATCTGTTCGAGGTGCTACATAACCTGTCTCTAATTCATTTCTGGACAAATCAGGAGCAGGCAATTTTTTTCGATCAACTTTTAAAGTAGCAGTTAATGGGAAACTTGGCATTCCAACAAAAGCAGTCGGCACCATGTAATCTGGTAGGCGATTTTTTAACTCTTTTTTGAAATGAGAAGCATCTAAGGTTGTCCCATTTTTCATGACCACATAAGCTGCTAATAGTTTGTTATCTTTTTGATCTTCTCGAACCACTACCACATTTTCGGCTACCCCTTCTAACTCTGAAATCGCAGATTCAATTTCTCCTAACTCAATTCGGAATCCTCTGATTTTCACTTGTCCATCTGCTCGGCGTAAATATTCTAAATCGCCGTTGGATAGGTAGCGAGCCATATCTCCCGTTCGATAAAGTTTAGAAGATTGAGGAATGGCGAATGACTGACTTCTACTTTCAGAAGCGAATAATCTTTTTGGTTTATCTACAAATTTCTCAGTTGTCAGTTCTTCTCGCTTAAAGTACCCTCCGGGTGCAACTCCTACTCCACCTATGTAAACTTCTCCTGCGCAGCCGATTGGAACAGGTTGCATAAATTCATCTAATAAATAAATCTGAACATTATTGATAGGTTTTCCTACGGGCAAATAAGCAGAGTCATAATCTGTATTTTCGATTTTTTTAGCCGTACTCCAGATGGTAGTTTCCGTTGGACCATAAATATTCCAAACTGCTTTACTTCTTTTTAACAATTGACTGGCAAGCTCACTAGTCAATCCTTCACCTCCTGTCAATGCTGTAAAACGAGCATGCCCCTGCCATCCTGCAATCAATAGCATTCTCCAGGTAGCAGGAGTTGCTTGAAGTAAAGTAGCCTTTGACTCCATCAATCTTTTTCTTAGTAAAAATCCATCCATGACCGTTTCTTGCTCTGCCACAATCACCTTTGCGCCTATCATCAAAGGAAGGAAAAAGTCTTGTACCGAAGGATCGAAAGAAACGGTGGTCACACTAAAAATGGCATCTTCTTTTGTAAACCCAATTCGATCAATCATGGCCAAATGATGGTCAACAACTGCATAGTGTGGAATGACTACGCCTTTTGGATTTCCAGTTGATCCTGATGTATAAATCACGTAAATGGGATCTTCAGAGCGAATATTTCTACTCGGGTTTTCCTTAGAAAAAGATTTAAGTTCTTGCTGAATTTGATCTAGTAAAATGATTTGAGCATTAGTTTGGGGAAGTGCTCCTATCATTTTTTGATTAGAAATTATCGTTTTGGCTTGTGCGTCTTCTATAATTATTTTCAATCGATCTTTTGGGTTGGAAGGATCAAGTGGCACATAAATCCCTCCTACTTTCATAATCGCTAACAATCCAATTACAAGATCCAATGACCTTTCTACAAACATCCCAACAAACGCTCCTTTCTGAATATTTTGTTTGACCAAATAATGCGCTAACTGATTAACTCGCTTATTGAGTTGGGCATAATTCAATTGTTTACCTTTAAACTCTAATGCAACTCTTTCTGGAGTCTTAGCAACTTGTTGCTCTATCAACTCGTGTAAACAAACATTTGATGAAAGATTTGTAAAAGTATTGTTCCATTCTCCTAATAATTTTTCTTTTTCAAAACCAGGTAAAAGCGGAAGGTGTGAAATAGTCTGATTTGGATTGGCAACGATTCCTTTTAACAACGTTTCAAATTCCTTCAATCGTCGCTGAATGGTTTCTTTAAAAAATAAATCTGTATTATAGATCAAATCAAACACACAGTTTTTTTGTGTGGGCTTGACATAGATAAACAAATCGAACGTCTCATAATTTCGAGGAATTGGATTGACTTCAGCATTAAGATTTTCAAACGTCAGAGGTGCGCCTTCTGCATCCATATTAAAAAGGATAGAGATAATAGGCTGTCGACTCAAATCTCTCGGCAACTTTAATTTTTTCACTAAAGCACCTAAGGTATAGTTTTGATGTTCGAAAGCATCTAAGACTTTTCCTCTAACATATTTTAAGTGTTGAGAAAAAGGTATTTGCTTTTCTACTTGCATTCTTACAGGCAATAAACTCACCCCGTGAGTTACCAAATTTTGATTTCCTGCAATCGTTTGTCCAGCAGCCACTAATCCTAGCACTAAATCATCTTGCCCAGATAGTCGATGTAAAAAAGTATGAAATGCTGAATACATCAAAAAGAAAAAGGTTGTCCCATTTTGAGCGGCTGTCTTTTTCAAACTTCGGAAAAGCTCTTCATCAAAAGTGATTTTTTCCAAATCGCAATCATAGGTCTTAACAGGTGGGCGAGATCGATCTGTTGGAAAATCTAAGATGGGAATATCATCAGCAAATTGTTTTTCCCAATAAACCTCGGCAGCTTTACCTTCTGATGAGTTTTTGTAATTGGCTTGTTCTAATGCATATTCACCTAATTGTTTTGCAATTGGCAAACTGGCGTTTCGACCACAAACATTAGCATTATATAACTCTTGTAAATCGTGCGCTAAAATCCCACAACTCCATCCGTCTGCAATAGCATGATGCACCGTCATAAATAACCGATGCTCATCATTGGCCAGCTTAATGAGCTTAAATCGACAAAGTGGACCTCCAAATAAATCTAATGGAATTTCTGATTCATCAAAACGCAATCGTTCTAATTGGGTAGCTTGTGCCCCATAGGACATAGTAGAAAAATTCAACATTGGAATTACTACCTCCATTTTTGGCAAAATGGTCTGCGTTGTATTTTCTTTATTGAAAAAAGTACGAAATGCTTCGTGGCGTTGAACCAATTGTTGAATAGCAAGACGTAAGGCATCTACATTCAAATTCCCTTTAAATAGAAAATCACTTGAAAGATTATAAGCTGCTGCCGCCTCACTTCCTAGTCGTTGTTCTATCCAAACCTCTTGTTGTCCCTCAGTTAGTGGAACCGTTTTTTTTTTGCCCTTCGGGGCTGGAGTTCCGTTGAGTATAACATTCTGCTGCTGCCGGGGAGGATAAACAATTTTGTTGT
>JBCCJE010000350.1:0-6017 GCA_039027925.1 Bacteroidota bacterium | reverse complement strand
TCCTTATTGGATTAGTTCATGAAGTCAATAGTCAATCTAACCATCTACTCCTTTTCGAAAAAAACATATCCCCTATCGCTTCATCCGAAAACATCTTAACTATCCGAGAGAGCTTTTTCCGTTTTGAAAATAAATTTTTACCAAACCAACTAGAAGGAAAAAGTAAATTAATCAACGTTGGATATCGGTTGTTTAAGGCTGGAGGTATTAATCGTTTTGTTGATAACGCCGTCAAACTATTTCAACATGAATTCTTTGGTCATGGATATAGACAACGAGAGTTCGGTTATACTAGGAATTCTGTCAATCTAAAATTAACCCTTTTTGGATTTTCTGGTTTTTCCAGATTAGGAACACCTACCCCCAATAGGATTTTCACTTTTCAGGAACGAACGATGTGGTTTATGGGAGGCCTGGAGGCTACCTCAATATTATCTGAAACTATATTAAGTCATTGGATTCGAAGCCAAAAAATTTCCTTAAATGATACTTACCTTTTCTTAAGTAGTTTAAGGACAGGATTACTTGCAGCAACTAGCCATGATGACGACCTCAATAGCGATGTAGAATTATATTTAAGAAGAATAAATAATCACTATGGATTTTTCGGAATTGAAAATTATCAATTAACCTTGAAAAAAATTAGAAGGCATGCTCTGGTAGAATTATTAAATCCATATGTTTTTTTCACGCTATATGCCTTCTCTAAAGATTATCTATGGAATGGAAAAGAAAAGGTTAATCTACCTATGATAAATTTGGGTAGAGTAAAATACATGCCTTATTTCAATTTTTGGTTGACACCTTATGGTTCCGAATTTCAGCTTAATCATATTTTAAAAACGGATAAAAGAATATACAGATTCCATCTAAGGTTAGGAGATGATACGTTCGATAATACTTCATGGGGAACAGGTATAACCATAGAAAATTTAATCCAAAATAATTGGATTAGGTTTTCGCCTGATATAAATATTTGGCATCAACCTTCATTGGAACTTGGAGGTATAAGTACTACAGAGATTAAAGAGGAAGGATTTGGGGGAGCAATAAGACTACATGCTAGTTTTAAATTTATTACAAATCAAAATCTCAAAAAAAGAACTGATCTACATATCAATGTGGGATATAAAACCAAAGGCTATTTACAAGGAGAAGCGCTTAGCGATAATTTTATTTTACGATTTGGTTTTAGTTTAACGTACTAAGCTATCCTGTACTTATCTCGCAGGATGGAAATACTTTTACTCCTATCCACAAATGGGAAAGAAATCTCAATGAAAAACCAAAAACCTACTGTAAATTCAACTAATAGGAGGCGTAAATTTTCATTAGAGTTTGCTCCCGTGAAATGTAGGTATATTCAAATTAAAGCTCAATGTCTGAAATTAGAAAATAAAGGTGTTTTCATTTTTGCGGATGAAATTATCGTTTTGTGATGTGGTCAGGCAAAAAATAATCTACTGCTTTTGTCTAAAAAATCCGTACTTTTCGATTTGAATAAAACATTAATACTATGATTTTTACCATTGGAGATGAACAGGTCAAAGGAGGCCATTTCCCATTATTTGCCTACGGATTTATTGCGCTAAATATCATTGCGTGGTTTTTACAGAACCAAACGCCCGATTTAGCGATATGCGAATACGGCTCTATTCCCGCTGATATTTTAAGAGGAGAAAATTACCACACCCTGATTACGAGTATGTTTATGCACGGTAGTTGGATGCACATTATAGGAAACATGTTGTTCCTTTGGGTGTTTGCGGACAACATAGAAGCCACGGTAGGAAGTTTTAAATTTCTCATTTTTTACATTGGAGGTGGCATCGCAGCCTCGGTAGTACATATTTATCTAGGTGCAGGAACGGAACAAATAGGATGCTGCTTTCCGTGTGGCAATGAGATGGGGATCAGATGCGCAGAAAATGCCGTAAATATGTGTTCGGGTTCTATTCCAACGGTGGGAGCAAGTGGAGCGATCTCGGCGGTTTTGGGTGCTTACTTGGTGATGTTTCCGAAGTCGCAAGTAAAAATTTTAGTGCTGGTTTTCTTCCGATCCTTCCAAGTGGCAGCGTACTTATTTTTAGGATTGTGGATAGGTATGCAATTATTCAGCGGGTTCTCGTCTATTGGTCAAGCCGCTGCGGGCGGAACGGCGTGGTGGGCACACATTGGAGGTTTTGTATTTGGGGTAGCCGCTGGATTTTTATTTAGAGAAAAAGGAGGAATCTTCTTCAAAGAGGACAAGGCTTCTTCTTCACCCAAACCACCTAAACGTGGACCTTTTGGTAAGGATGATTTTGTTTGACTTGAAGCAGAGCAGTAAGATTCAATAAGGTAAAGTATGTAATTTTGCGCATCAATTTAGCACAGAATAAGTTTAAATAATTACTACAATTTTTAAATAAAAAAATAATAATGACCAACAAAGGATGGCTATATGCCTTTTTTATTTTTTTAGCTCAAACGTGTAATCCTTACTACCAAGCGGAATACAAAAATGAAAATGAGATTTATATTCCCGATGAGGCGTTGGGGATGGATGATGTGGAAATGGAACCTGAATTTCCCATCTTTGACGATACCCCTATTGCGGTAGAGGAAGAACCGCCACCACCACCGCCGCCGCCACCTTCGGCCAAAATTGACGGTGAGATAGTCTTTGACATTGTCGCAGAAATGCCCCGCTTCCCCGGCTGTGAGCAAAAAGCAATGGGAAAGCAACAATTGGAACAATGTGCCCAAGAGAAGATGTTGAACTTCGTAACTGAAAACATACAGTATCCGAAGATCGCTAAAGATAACGGAATAGAAGGAAGGTGTTACTTGCAGTTTGTCATAAAAAAAGACGGAACAGTCTCTAATGTCCAAATATTACGTGATGTAGGTGGAGGTTGTGGTAGAGAGGCGGTGCGGGTAGTGAATAGCATGCCTAAGTGGATACCCGGAAAGCACCAGGGAAAGTCGGTGAACGTACGCTATACTTTACCTGTTCTTTTTAAAATTCCAGAAGAAGTCATGAGCGAACCTCCCCCACCTGCGCCCGAAATGGCACCACCTCAAGAAATGGTATTTAAGGTGGTTGAGGAGATGCCTAGGTTTCCCGGCTGTGAAGATCAGGGTTTGAACCTTGCGGATAAACAGGAATGTGCCAATGGAAAGCTACTAAATTTTGTTTACAGCAACATCAACTACCCCGCTGCTGCGAGAAAAAATGAAACCTCGGGGACGGTCATCCTCCAATGGATCATCGGTAAAGATGGTACACTGCGAGATATTAAAGTGATTAGAGATATAGGAGACGGATGTGGTGAGGAAGCATTAAGGATCATTCAAGCTATGCCCAAGTGGATACCCGGCAAACAACGTGGGCGAAAAGTAGATGTAAGATATACTTTCCCGATCAAGTTTAAATTAGGATGATTAGAGGGTTGGTTTTTTCGAGTGGCGAGTTGTCGCCTTGGTGTGATCTGCCATTCGAAAAAATCTACAACCCGAACAAATCATTCAACTCAACTCCTCTTCTATCTTCACGATGACTTCCTTGGTATTTTGGTAAGTTTCGCTCATGGCGGCAGAATTATCCATACCCGCAAAAAGTGCCATTTCGCAAGTTTTTATAATTTTTATAAAATCGTCAATGTATTGTTGGGAAACACCGAGGGACTGCAATTTTTCTTGCACATTGGCTTTTGACAATTCTGAAAGTGGGATGTTTAATTTATCACAAACGTAACCGAACGACGCTCTCGAAATTTCGTCGTAAAATCCTTTGGAATCTCCTCGGTGCATCAATGCCTCGGCTTGCGCTAATTTTTGTACAGCTACTTTTTGAGCCCGTTGGCTTTTGAGTAAGGTAATGTCAATGTTGCCTTTTTGAATGGCTCGTTGGCGGTAAAGGTAAGCCCCACCCAACACTAAAAATGGAAGAATAGTTAAAATCCAAAAGAAAGGAGAACCGAAGAAATATTTATCTTTTTGACCAAGTGTCGTTTCTGATTTTATTCCCAAAAATACAGGTTGGTTGTCCACTTCTTTTTGAACAATAGTTGAAGATTTTTTCTTCCGTCCTTTTCTTACGTTCACTTCCACGGGAGGAACTCCCAATGTGACAAACTGTAAACTATCCGTATCGTAATACGTGAATCGAGGTTGGATGGTATATTTTCCAGGGGTGAGTGGCAGCACTTGGTATTCTAGTATTTTTTTACCCAGTATTTCTCCTTGGTATTCAAAAGATTTTTCCTCCAAAATTCTCGGTTCATACACATCGAATGCTGCTCCAAAATCTAGTATAGGAGATTGGATTCTTTTCAAATCTCCATTTCCTTGGATCGCCATCGTAATTGTAATGGCGTTATCCGTAGTTAGTGTTTGGCGATCTACGGAGGCGTTCATACTGTATTTGCCGACTGCGCCGCTAAAGTGAGGAGGAATACTATCGGCCGTAAAAGGCACTACGTTAATCTGAACAGAATCTACTTGATACGGGATGTATTTTACCTTATTAAAAAGGAAACTCCGCCGCTGTCCCGAAGATTGATCGGAAATACCTAGGCGCAAGTCTAGTGGCTCGATGGTCAAGCGTCCAGTCTGTTGAGGATAGAGTGCCACTCGCTTGAAAACTCTAGTGGAGAACATTTCGCCGTCCCATTCCTCGCGTCTAGTTTGAATACTGTATCGGCGGATATCCTGTGCGTAAAAACCATTGTAGTCAGGATCTTGCCCTAGGTCGTAGCTATCAATATTGATCTTGGTATATAATTTATAATCCACCGTAATTTGTTGACCCACTCTAGCCGTCCGAGTACTAGGTTCTGCTATCACAAAAAAATCTTTTCCACTAGTGGCCGTCTCGCCCTGCGCCTTGGGTTTTCCTTTTACTACTTCGATGGTGAATGGCTTGGTTTTCATAGTCCTACCGTTCACTACTGCCGTTGCGGGACCAATGGTATATTTACCTACTTTTTTGGTAAGGACATTATATACTAAGGATTTGGAAGTAGAAATTTCTCCATTGATTATCTGGGTAGATTGGTTTTGGCTGGGGGCACCTACCTGATTGAATCCTCGCCATTGCGGCGGAGTGAATTTGGTCCAATCGGCATTGGTGATAGTAAAGGATACGGTGAAGTACTCATCCTCAGTAATTCTTTTTACATCAGGATTGGCGGTGAAGGTGATCTCTTGACCCAATAGCAAAGTAGGCAAGCAGAGTATTAAAAATATTCGAAGAAATGAACGCAAGGATGGTCGATTAAAAAATTTGGGAATAATGGATGGTTCAGATTTTGGGTTTTCGAGAGTTGTGGTACGATGGGTAGCGGATTTTTGGGCGGTGAGTTGACCTACTTAAATTTGACAACTCGCCGCTCAAAAAGCTGCTACCTTTCAACTCAGATTTTATACACCTTTCTTTTCTTTTTAGGTTTTTTGTCTTCTTCGTTTGGTTGATCGTCAGATGGATTTTCTCCTTCTTTTTGTTTGGGAATGACCCTTCTTCTTTGGGGAAAATTAAAGAAATCTTCGGGTGTAGGAAAATTAAAAAACTCGTCGCTTGGCACGTTGAAGAAGTCATCACTAGGAAACTGAAACATATCCATTCTGTTGGGTGATCGGCGTTGGGGTTGTTCGATGATGCCATCGGGATTTTCTAAGACGATAATTTCGATGGGTTGCGTTTCGAGCGTTTGACCATCTACGGTGATGAAGGCAGGTTCGACAAAAAGATTACCGACATCACGGGGCTTGAGGTAGTAAGTGTAGGAGGTACTTTGGGTCGTCACGCCGTTCATCATACTAAAACTACTAGATTGATTGGGACCACCTACGATGTCAAACCCTTCGAAGGCGGGTGCTTCGAATTGATTGCCACCAGCATTTTTTAAGGTAAAAGTCACTTGGATATAATTTCCCAACAGCACAGAAGTTTTATTAACTTCTACCGAAAAAGAAGGCTCGTTCTCCTGCGAAATAACCTTCAAAGCCACCTGCTCCAAAATCTCAGGATAAGG
>JBCCJE010000349.1:0-6021 GCA_039027925.1 Bacteroidota bacterium | reverse complement strand
TTCCCCGTGCCCTTCGTAAAAGAAAGTGCCATTAAGATCGGGTTGAGTTTTGAAGAAGAAATTCTAATTAAATCTGCCAACGAAAATATTTTAATCGTTGGAAAAATTCAAAAGGTTATCTTACCAGCAGAGGCTATCGCCGAAGATGGAAATATATTGTTAGAAGATACCAATGCCACCGGAGTAGCGGGTTTAGATTCTTATTTTAAGTTGGAAAAATTAGCTAGATTTGAATATTCAAGACCCCATCAGCCGGTGAAAGAAATACCTAAGTGAGAGGAGGGAGGAGAGAATGCTTGAATTGGACTGCTACGTTTTCTCTCTTCTCTCGATGGAGCGAAGCGAAATGGTCTCGCCTCTCGCTTCCCATTTCTCTCCTCCACAAACATTCAACTAAACGAATCATCACAAATGAAAAACCACGCTTGGTACGCCATTCAAAATATAGAAATCATAGACTCTCCTGCCCTAGTTGTTTATCCGCATCGCATCCAAAAGAACATTGATCGTATGCAAGAAATCATTGGTGATGTACAGCGATTGCGCCCTCACGTTAAGACCTACAAAATGCGAGAAGTGGTTAAGATGCAAATGAATAGCGGCATCCAAAAATTCAAATGCGCTACCATTGCCGAAGCCGAAATGCTCGGCAATCTGGAAGTCCCCGATGTCTTACTGGCCTACCAACCCGTGGGCCCCAAAGCACATCGCTTGGAAAAACTGACCGAACATTTCCCCAAAACAAAATTTGCTTGTTTGGTAGATAATGAAAATACTGCGCAACACCTCTCTGATATTTTTTCATCAAAGAATAAAGTACTGGACGTCTGGTTAGACCTCGATGTAGGGATGCACCGAACTGGAATTTTTGCGGATCAACGAGCCCTTGACCTTTTTCTTTTTTGTAAAAAACTAACGGGTGTTCAACCCATTGGCTTTCACGTTTACGATGGGCACATCAGGGATAAGGATTTTTTGATAAGAAAAAAACGGAGCGACGAGGCTTTTCAAATGGTAGAAAAACTACTAGCAAATATAGCAAAAAAAGGCTGGGAACGCCCTAGAGTAGTAGCGGGTGGTTCGCCTAGTTTTACGGTACACGCCTTGCGAGAAAATGTGGATTGTAGTCCTGGCACTTGCCTGCTGTGGGATTATGGTTATCATCATCTGCTGGCAGAACAACAGTTCCACTACGCTGCTTTGGTCGTCAGTAGAATCATTTCCAAACCAAGCAATCATTTGATTTGTCTCGACTTGGGGCACAAAAGTATTGCTGCCGAAAATCCTTTTCCGAGGGTTTATTTCTACGATCTGATGGAGGCTAAAGCAGTTGGCCAAAGCGAAGAGCATCTAGTGCTCGACGTAGGCGACAACTCCAAATATGAGGTGGGGCAAGTTTTCTACGGTATCCCCAAACATATTTGTCCCACAGTTGCACTTTACGAAAAAGCCTTCGTCGTTGATGAAAATGGTACGGTGAGCAACCAATGGGAAGTGGTAGCGAGAGATCGTAAAATTACAATTTAGCGCCATTCAATCGTTGACTACATACAAAATTTAGACATACTCTAACTATTCACCCATCCCTTAAATTCACTCGTTCGATTTCTGCTGACGATAAACTCGTGGTTTTTATTTCCCCTTATCTCCAATTTTAGCCGATGGTTAAAATAGGGATGAATTTTCTCGATGGATTTGATGTTTACGATTTGTCCTCGATTGATGCGATGAAAATCCCGAACGGAAAGGTCTTTCTCGATAGCATCAATAGTCATGTCCACGATGTACCTTTTTCCGTGTAAAGTCATTAGAAATGAAATCCCATCCTCCGAATAAAAAAATGCAATATCCTCTACTTGGACAAATGTCATGGAATTTCCTTCCTTGACGACAAAGCGTTGGCGAAATTTATCCTCCGTCAAGTTGTTGATTAATTTTTCAATCGTCAGACGATCAACAATGGGGGAGGATTTTTGCGCAAAGAGATTTTTATATTTTTTTATGGCAAACTTTAAATCATCCTCCTGAATTGGCTTCAACAAATAATCAATGCTATTGACCTTAAAGGCTTTGATGGAATATTGATCGTAGGCCGTGGTAAAAATTACGGGGGCTTCTACTTTTACTTTTTGGAAAATTTCAAAACTCAATCCATCCGCCAACTGAATATCCATTAAAATCAAATCCGGAGAAGTATTGTTAGCCAACCACTCAACGCCATCTTCTACACTTTCAATAATTTCTAAAATATGAGCATCAGAGAAGTTATGCTCCAACATATTTTTGACCTGTTGAGCAGCTCTGATTTCATCTTCGACGATTAGGATATTCATACGTGGGTATTTTCAATGATTGAATGCCTGTCCCGAAATTTCAGCAATTGAATGAGCAGACAAAAGATGCTTATCATATGCGCGCGTGCTGCTCTTCCAACAGCGGTAGCGATACTCGAAACTGCCCTTCGAGTGCTTCCACTTTGACGGGCTGCGTTGCTGAAAGTAAACGATAACGCTCGGTGATATTTTCTAATCCCACTTTGGTAGAGTGCAAGACTTTTGATTTTCGTTGTAAATTATTCGAAACTACGATTGACTCATTAGCTCGATCTATTTCGATTTTTATCATTAATGGCTTTTTTGTAGATATAATGTTATGCTTGATGGCATTCTCGATCAGAAGCTGCAAACTTAGCGGAATTATTTTTTTGTAAAAGTATTGTTGTGGAATATTAATCTCTACTTTCAAATTTTCCAAAAATCGCTCTTTCTGAATCATCACGTATGATTGTACAAACTCTAATTCCTCCGCCAAGCTGATTGTCGTCTCCTCCCGACTGTCCAAGATATATCTATAAACTTTAGACAGTTGGTTGATAAAATTTTTTGCTACGCCTTTCTCTTCGTGCTCCACGATGTGGTTCAGCGTGTTCAGGCTATTGAATAGAAAGTGGGGATTCACTTGATTTCTCAGCCCATCCAACTGAGTCTGCACGTGCGCAACTTTTACTTGCTCTGCCTCTTGAACCGATTTTTTTAACTGGCTGTAGTACCAGATGGATTCGTAGATCGCTATTACAAAAAAAGTGGAAAAGAACGACACCCCAACGCCCCTCATCGGAGAGGTAGGGATCAGATTAGGAATCTGAAAAGCATCAAAAAATGCTTCTATGATGGGGGTAAGCACACTACCAATGATGAGGGTAGCCACAATACATATCGGTATGGCTTTGAACATTCTTTCCTGTGTCTGATCAAAGTTGGGATACTTTTTTCGAAACCAAATCATAATAGCTCGATTGCCGAGCCAATAGCAAGTAGCGTACATCGTTGCTTCTAGCCACTCCCAATGGAATTGATAGGTTGGTTCAAAAATCCAGACGCCAAAGAAGACTTGTGGTATAAAAAAACCTAGGGCAATGATTCCAGTTATCATAAACCAGAAATCATTAAAGCCCAAAAATCTTTGGTCAATCTGATATATGTTTTTTACGTTGGTCATTTTTGATATTAGTATTTTAAAAGAAGCGAGAAGCGAGAAGTGATAGGAGAGACTTTACTGATTCCTTACAGAAAATCTGCTGGATACCGCTCTCATCCCGCTTCTTTCCTACCCAGTCACGTCCCAAAAAAACGATACTCCTGCCTTCGCCTGATAGAATGTAAATACGATAAAAGCCAAATATAATCCAGCAAAACCAATGCTAAGCATCGCCGCTACATTTTTCGCTTTTACTCTTTTTTCCAAAAAAAATACAACTAGGGGAATAATTTGAATGGCGTGTAGTCCCAAAAAATGAGCAATTCGCAGATCACCTCCTTAGGTGCTCCAATTCAAAAGAGGAATACCGCTACCGCCATCTGCTACACCTACACTGTGGGCGTTTTGTTCTAGCATGGCACCACCGCCCGCTGCCGTGCCAAATAGCAAAGCCAACCAAGCTATTCGGAATCCCCACTTCATGCTCTTAGAAAAATTCAACTCGGAAGAAAAGGACTTTATTAAAAACCAAATCATGTAAAGCGTAATCAGTCCGACGGCAAAACCCATCGAAGCAAAGATAGCCGCATCGAATGGAGTAGTGGTATTATAATGAGATTTGACCCCGCGAGACGCCTGAATGGAAATTAAAATATTTTCGAAAGTCAACAACAAAGTCAACCCAATGGAAATAATTTGTTTTGATATTTTGGAAAAAGGATAACGAAGCAGGTACCATCCTACCGTCCATAACAATATAATTGTAGAAAGGTAAAACTTCGTAGGCTTGGCCCATACGTTGATACCCGTCAATTGCCGATCATCAACTTGTATAGCTATCCAACAAAAAATCAACCCTACCACGTGCACAATGACTAAGTAGTGCAAAAAAGGAAATTGAGTTTTGATCTGTAAAAAAATCCTTTTTACAGAAAAGTCATTTTGCTGAATGGATATTGATTTGACCATTGATGTTACGTTGACTACAAAAGCGCAAATAAGTTCATGTCTAAAGATAATTTCAATCTTTGACTTTTTATAATCTTCTCTAAAATCTCGAATGGCAATAGATCAGCTATCAGGTGTCGTTATTTCGGGTTGAATTGTTGGGGGGATACGTTCACTAAACGTCAGTCAATTTGGTAATAAGTGTTATTTTTTAATAGATAATACCAAATATCCTTTTATATTTGGTATTATCTATTAAAAAATAGCCCACCTATGATAGGCAGAAAAGCGGAAGTCAAAAAAATCAAGCTACTGATGAGTTCCAACAAATCAGAGTTCTTAGCGGTAACTGGACGGCGGAGAGTAGGCAAAACTTTTTTGATAGATCATGCGCTGAAGGAGCATTATTGCTTCAGCATGACGGGAATTCAAAATGGTAATACCCAAACGCAGTTGGTCAATTTTGGTATCAAGCTCTCGGAGTACAACCAATCATTGAATCCACAAACCCCTAAAAACTGGCAGATAGCTTTTCTACAATTAAAGTCCTACCTCAAGACACTTCCTAGCCAAAAGAAGCAGGTTATTTTTATTGATGAACTGCCGTGGGTATCAACGACTAAGTCTGGCTTTGTCCAAATGCTCGCCCATTTTTGGAATGATTATCTTTCCAAGGAATCACATTTTTTGTTAGTTATTTGTGGATCAGCCACCTCTTGGATAACAAAAAAAATTATCAACGATTCGGGTGGTTTGCACAATCGAGTAACGGAGGTGATCCATCTGTATCCGTTTACGCTCTCGGAGACTTACGCTTTCTTGAAGAGTAAAAGTCTTCAGTATTCTATTCAAGATACTGCTAAAATATACATGACCCTCGGAGGTATTCCATTTTACTTGGAGCGACTGCGGAAGGGAGAGAGCTTTGCGGTAGCTATTGAGCGTATGTGCTTTTCACCTACTGGATTGCTGAGAAATGAATACAATAATTTGTACCAAGCATTATTCAGCAATGCGGAAATTCATCAAGCAATCGTGACGGCTCTAGCAAGTTATCCAAGTGGAGCTACCCATGCAGAAATTCTAAAAAAAATTGGAATAAAAAATACAGGCAGCTACCAGAGAGCTATACAAGAATTAGTGATTTCCAATTTCGTCATGGAAGTTACCCCCTTCGGAAAAAAGAAACGGGGAACGCATTTCCGATTGGTAGATGAGTACTCTATTTTTTATCACCGCTTTGTGAAACCCAATAAAAAATACGTAATGGGCATGTGGCAACAACTGGCAGCTAGCCAATCTTATAGAATATGGGCAGGTTACGCATTTGAATTGTTATGCCACAAGCACATTAACGAAATAAAAAATGCACTAGGTATAAAAATGGTCTATACCGAAATCTATAGTCTGCGAGTGGCGGGCAGTTCCGAACAAGAAGGTTTTCAAGTTGATCTCATCATTGATCGAAAAGACGATAGCATCAATCTTTGTGAAATAAAATTTCACGCAGCCCCTTATGCTATTGATAAAAAGTATTATAACGAACTCATTCTTAGGCGCCAACGTTTCAGGGATTTTACAAAAACAAAAAAGCAG
>JBCCJE010000348.1:0-6022 GCA_039027925.1 Bacteroidota bacterium | reverse complement strand
GATCGAAGCGAGTATGGGTTGGAATACTTTGTATTGTAGAAGCATAAAAAAACGATTCTACTTTTCGGAGGGAGTTTGGGCGCAAGAACATTGAATGATTCGATGGCGGCCAATAAGGATTTGTTGGAAAAAAATCCGAACGTACAAGTCCTCTGGCAAGCTGGAAAATTGTACATCGAGGAGTTTCAACAATCAGCTACTGCGCAATTATCTAATGTGAAAATTGTGCCCTTCATTGACAAAATGGAATTGGCATTTGCGATGGCAGATATGATGATTACAAGGGCAGGAGCTTCTACCATTTCAGAACTCTGCTTGGTTGGAAAACCAGCCATTTTGATCCCTTCGCCCAACGTGGCAGAGGATCATCAAACTATGAATGCCAAAGCACTTTCGGATGAAGCCGCTGCGATTTTGGTAAAAGACAAAGCTGCTGGTACGATGATAAAACAGGCACTACAATTGCTTGATAATGAGCAAAGTATGCAAGCTATGGGAAGTAATATGAAAAAATTAGCTTTACCTGATTCAGCGAAAAATATAGTAGCTGAAATACTTAAATTAGTGATGGGTGATAAGCGATGAGACATGAGTTTTGAAATTTTAAAGAGAAATTTCTTAAACATTTATTCGGGTACTTATCACTTATCACTTATCTCTCATAACTCATCACTCAAAAAATGAGATTAGAAGAGATAAAAAAAATCTACTTCATAGGTATCGGAGGGATTGGGATGAGTGCTTTAGCGAGATATTTTAATAGCCGATCCATTGAAGTTTTCGGATACGATAAAACCGAAACAACGCTTACCAAAAAGTTGGTGAGCGAAGGGATGAAAATCCATTATGACGACGACATTGCGCAAATACCTGAAGGTGTGGATCTAGTAGTTTACACTCCAGCTATTCCCAAGTCACATAGCGAACTTAATTTTTTTTGGGATCATAATTTTCCCGTAAAAAAAAGATCAGAGGTATTAGGGATGATTAGTCGCAGTAGGAAAGCAATCGGGGTAGCGGGCACCCACGGAAAGACTTCTACCAGTTCGATTTTGACTTGGCTGCTAAAAGTAGGCGGTGTGGATTGTACCGCATTTTTGGGAGGGATTGCGCAAAATTTTGGGAGCAATTATATCCACGGAAAAAGCGAGTGGGTAGTTATTGAAGCCGATGAATACGACCGTTCCTTTTGGCAATTGAATCCCGACATATCCATCATTTTGTCTATGGATGAAGATCACTTGGATATTTACGGAGACAAAGCAACCATGCACCAAGGCTTTTACGAATATGCCAATAAGACCAAAGATGGCGGTTTTGTTTTTGTCAAAGATGGTTTGAGAATGCCTTTTTCCAAAGTAGGAATTACCTACGGACAGTTTGGAATCGAAAGCGGAAGTTACCGAGCGGAGAAGGTGAGAGTAGAGAATGGACATTTTGTTTTTGACTTTAAAAGCTCCATCGAAAATGTTGATAACATTGTTTTTACATTACCTGGAAAACACAATGTTGAAAACGCAACGGCCGCAATTGCCGTAGCTCAACAACTCGGCGTAAAAGGAGCGGCTATAAAAAAAGCCTTAGCTTCATTCAAAGGAATTAAGCGACGTTTTGAAAGAATTTTTTCCAACGAAAAAGTAGTTTACATTGATGATTACGCCCATCATCCATCGGAACTAAAAGTAGCTATCGAAGCTGCAAAAATGCTTTTTCCCAACAAAACAATTACGGGAATTTTCCAACCCCATTTGTTTTCTCGGACAAGAGATTTTGTGGATGGATTTGCGGAAGAGTTGGACAAATTGGATGAGGTGATCTTAATGGATATTTATCCAGCTAGAGAATTGCCCATTCCCGGAGTGACGAGTGAAATTATTTTTGAAAAAATGAATATTCCAAATAAAGTGCTCGTGACGAAAGCCACCTTGATGGATGAATTGAAAAGTAGAAATGTAGAAGTATTGTTGACTTTAGGTGCAGGTGATATTGATACTTTTGTGAAACCGATAAAATATTTAATTGAAAATGGAAAATTAAAGATGGAAAATTCCTACTAAACTTAATTTTCAATTTTTCATTTTCAATTTTCAATTAATAAAGATGAATGCCGAAACGATAAAAACAATAAAGCGACTGACGTTGATAGCTATCGGGTTTATATTGTTAGGATTCATCGTGTGGTCAGTCAATAAGCGAGAAAGTTCGCTGTCGGGAGATTTAAATATCAGGGTAGTTCCCCCAGAAAATGGGAGAGACTTGATGACGATTGGAGATATCCAAAAAATTATACAACGCAATTTTGTATTCAACTTAGCAGAGGAAAAAGTTCCTCTGGGAAAATTGAAAGTAGGAGAAATCGAGCGAGTGCTAGAGGAAGAACCATTTGTATTGGACGCAGAGGTTTACATAGATGCACAAAATCAATTGTTCATCACTACCACCCAACGCACGCCAATTCTTCGAGTGATAGATCAGGACAATCAGACCTACTACATGGATAGCACCGGCAGACAAATGCCAATGTCCGATCATAGCACAGCAAGAGTGATAGTAGCAACTGGCGAGATTCCACCGTACACACCTGATTTTCAAAAACCAAAAAAAAGACATCTGTTAAAGCGTCTATTCGCATTGACCAAATTTATTCAAAAAGATGAATTCCTAGATGCAATGATTGAGCAGATTTATGTCAACAAAAGCAAAGAATTTGTTTTAATCCCAAAAGTGGGAAAACAAAAAATCATATTCGGAAAATACGAAAACGTAGCAGACAAATTTGATCGCTTGAAGATATTTTACAAGGAAGTCATGCCCAGAGAAGGATGGCAAAAATATAAAACCATCAACTTAAAATATCGAAAGCAAGTAGTCGCACAACGGAGGTAATTAATAATTAATAATGAACAATTAATAATTCCAGTACAGTGAGTCAAACGTCTCATGCTAGTTATTTAGTGACGATGTCGATGTAGTGGGTGGGGTACACGTTCTACGAAAATTATTCATTATTAATTCTTAATTATTCATTAAAAAAGATCCCTTACATTTTTTTAACCATAAAATAACCTAAACACTCTTTTCAAAACTTTGAAACATTATGAAGGAGACAAACTTACCGAAACAGGATGTGGTAGTCGCTTTGGACATAGGCACTACCAAAGTTTGCGCCATTGCAGGTCGCAAGACAGAACATGGCAAAATCGAAATTCTAGGCGTTGGTAAAGTGGACTCGGAGGGGGTGATGCGAGGCATCGTCACCAACATCGAAAAAACTGTACGCGCCATTTCTGATGCCGTTACTGCTGCCGAAAGAGCAGTCGGCAAACCCATCAAAGTCGTTCATGTCGGCATCGCTGGACAACACATCAAAAGTCTTCAGCATCGAGGTATCCTAACTAGAGATACGGACATGGATGAAATCAGCCAGAAGGACATTGATAAATTAGTGAGTGACATGTACAAATTAGTATTGCCTCCGGGTGATAAGATTTTGCACGTAATTCCTCAAGAGTACACCATTGACAACGAGCAAGGAATTACTGATCCCGTTGGTATGTCAGGCGTTCGTTTGGAAGCTAACTTTCACATCATCACAGGACAAATTACTGCTTCACACAATATTGATAGATGCGTGCGTAAAGCGGGGCTGCAAGTGGCAGACATGACTTTAGAACCTATTGCTTCGGCGGCTGCTGTACTGAGCGAAGAAGAAAAAGAAGCAGGTATAGCCCTGGTGGACATAGGTGGCGGTACGACTGATATTACCATTTTTCAAGAAGGCATCATTCGCCATACTGCTGTGATTCCTTTTGGGGGAAATGTAATTACCAAGGACATCAAGGAGGGATGTACAGTTATCCACCAGCAAGCGGAAAAATTAAAAATAAAGTTTGGTTCTGCGTTGGCGGAAGAAGTTTACGATAATCGAATTATTACTATTCCTGGATTAAAAGGTAGAGAGCCAAAAGAAATATCTGAAAAGAATTTGGCAAGAATCATTCAAGCAAGAGTAGAAGAAATCCTAGACTACGTGGTTTGGGAAATTAGAAGAAGTGGATACGAGCGAAAGTTGATTGGAGGTATTGTCTTGACCGGCGGAGGAGCATTGTTACAACACATTGAAAAATTAACTGCTTACCACACCGGAATGAGTACACGCATTGGCCTACCCATCGAACATTTGGCACACGGCTATACAGAACAAATTTGTAGTCCCGTTTACTCAACTGCCATTGGATTATTGATCAAGGGTGTTGATGCCAACGAGTTACGTCCAGAAAGAATTGAAGAACCCGTTGCCGTCGAAGCAGAACCAGAAATGGCTGACAAACAGCCATCCAATGCTTCTGAGGTGAAAGGCAAATGGTATGAGCAATTATTCAAGAAAACAAAAGAATGGTTCGAAGATGAGCCGGATTCGGACTTTTAAAAATTATAAATTATGAATTTAGAATGATGGATTAGACCCACGATAAAGGACATTCATAATTATAAATTCATAATTCATAATTGAAAACACTTTTATCTAATTCCTTAAAAAAATTGTCAATTATGTTATTTGAATTACCAAAAGAGACAACCTCTATCATAAAAGTCATTGGAGTTGGTGGCGGTGGTAGCAATGCTGTCAACCACATGTTTAATATGGGGATCGTAGGTGTTGATTTTGCGATATGCAATACCGATAACCAAGCGATGGAACTTTCAAAAGTGCCTACTAAAATTCAACTAGGGCCTAACCTCACCGAAGGACTGGGGGCTGGTTCAAAACCCGATATTGGTCGGCAAGCGTGCATTGAATCCATAGATGAGATCAAAACTTTTTTAGCTAATAATACCAAAATGCTTTTTGTGACTGCCGGGATGGGCGGTGGTACTGGAACGGGTGCTGCGCCAATTATTGCTAAGGCAGCGCAGGAGATGGATATTTTGACGGTGGGTATCGTCACGTTGCCATTTTCTTTCGAAGGTAGAAGAAGAAGTAAACAGGGTGTTGACGGATTGGAAGAGTTAAAGAAAAATGTAGATACCTTAATTGTTATTTCCAATGATAAACTCCGACAAATTCACGGTAACCTAAAATTATCAGAAGCATTCTCACAGGCTGACGATATTCTTTCCACGGCAGCGAAAGGTATCGCCGAGATCATCACCGTACCGGGTTACGTCAATGTTGATTTCGAAGATGTCAATACGGTAATGAGAGATAGTGGCGTAGCGATCATGGGTACTACCATCGCAGATGGTGAAGACCGTGCAAAACTAGCGGTGGATGAAGCATTGAATTCTCCACTACTGGAAGAGAATGACATCCGAGGTGCACAGCACATCTTGTTAAATATTACCTCTGGAAATAAAGAGGTAACAATGGATGAGATTTTTGAAATCACCGAATTTGTTCAGGAAGAAGCGGGCTTTGGTACGGACTTGATCTGGGGTAACTGCTACGACGAGACCCTTGGCGACAAATTAAGTGTAACGGTCATTGCGACTGGGTTTGAAGAAAACCGACCTACGGCGGTCAAGACTGGTAATGCAAGAATCAAAATCCCTTTGGATGACTCTGCTGATAAGTCATCACTAAAAAAAAAGGATGGCATTTTTGACGTAGGCCACGACAAAGGTCAAAAAGCCAATACAGTTGAGTTTGACAACATTCGAAGTAACTACGAGCAGTACCAAAGAAATGGATACAGCTACGAAGAACCTTACGTAAAGAGTGAGGAAAAACAACGAATGGAAGAAGAACGCAAAAGAAGATTAGAAGCTGAAGCTCAAAGGCGAGAGGAAAGACTCCGCAACTTGAGCGTCAAATTAAATAATCCACAGACGGTAAATGAGTTGGAAAACGAACCTGCTTACTTGCGTCGGAAAGTTCAGTTGGATGATGTTCCTCACAGCAAAGCGGAATCTAATCGTTCAAGATTAACCATATCCGATGACGTTGAGCCAGAGATTCGATCTGACAATTCGTTCTTACACGATAATGTGGACTAGGGATAATTAAGAATTTAAAATTCTG
>JBCCJE010000347.1:0-6027 GCA_039027925.1 Bacteroidota bacterium | reverse complement strand
GTTTTTTAGCAAAATATGAAGCCCCGTAAATTGATATTTTCAATTTACGGGGCTTTAATCTAAGTTCCATAATTAACCTAAAGTTTAGCGTTGAAGTATCAATTTTCTGTGCAATTGATGATCTCCAAAATCAATTTCGAGTAAGTAAACACCTTCCGACCAAGTATCAAAAGAATAACTTCGTTGAAAAATTCCAGAAAAATTCTGTTGGGCCTCAATTTGATTTTTCCTACCCAACAAATCATAAACATTGATTTGAAAATCAGAAACTTTGTTGAGTTCAAATTCAATATTTATATTTTCTGAAAAAGGATTGGGAAATATCTTTAGTTCTTCACCAATCAACTCGCTGATACTTACCGCTCCACACGCAAAATCGGGATCAAAGTCCTCCTGCGTGGTAAACGAGTTGGTGCAGCCAGTATCGTTGTCCGTCACTACGAGGGTGACAGTTCCCGTCTGTGATAGACAGTAGGTGAGACCCGTTTCGCCCGGTAATAAGGTATTTTCGTAGTACCATTGCAAGGCGTAATTGCTAGGTAAGATACCGGGAACAATGACCTCCAGAAGATTATCCGTATTGTTGAATAGAGGAATTTCAGGTAAGGGATCCAACGCAATATCCAAGGCTTCCGATACAGCACTACATCCAAAACTATTGGTATAAGCCAAGGTATAACTTCCCGACGCTAGTACTTGCCAATCGGTACCCGTTGCTCCTACGATGGGCAAACTATCCAACAGCCATTGATTATTACTGCTGTACGAGGAAGTCAAAATAATATTTTCATCTTCACACCAAGTAGGTGGGGTCGTATAAATAATTTCGGGCTGATCGGGTACGGGATACACATAGACCGAATCGGTAGTAGTGACGGTATCCACGGGATGAAAAATGGTGATGTCAATAGCTGAACCTCCATTGACTAGGATGCCATTGCTGAATTTATTGAAGGAGTAGAAGTCACATTCGTCGTCAGCACCGTTTAGCCCGCTATCATCGTCTTTGACAATTAGGGTATAATTGCCATCTACCAAAGGGATGTTGAAGGCAAATTCGACGGGTGGATTTGTATTGACGATTTGCGGTGTGACCGTTGAATTTCCGTTGGGGTCAATGATGTCCAAATAAATATCAGGTGCCGAAAATAGATCAGAACAATCCGAATCAATCACTCTGATATTGGTCAAAACAAAACCCGAAGTATCTATAATAGCCTGATAATCAATGGGATAAGTACCTGGACTCGAAAAAGTCTGACTAACTGGATCTTCGTCAATGCTAGCATTTCCGTTACCGAAGTCCCACAAATAAGAAAAACCTGAGTTGCCATTGGACGGTACGTTGTTGGTGAATGCCACGGTAACTGCCCCGCATCCTGCGCTGTTGGTCATCGTGAATCCATCATTGATGGACACGGAGGGTAGGATGGTGATTTCTTGTTGGAAAGAAGTCTCCTGCGTGATTGGCCCGATCTCTACTTCCAAAACAATATCCAAAACGAAAGTCCCATCGGCGAAAGGAACACCACAAAATTTTACACACCCATCGGGATTGGTATTCGTATCGTAGGAATCTTGATTGGTTTCCCATGCTAATCCGGGAGGAAGATTGGTGATAAAAAGAATTTTAATATCATCCAAATCAATTCCAGCGGGAACACTTGGATCGGAGGCCGCTACGGGAGTCGTACTTTTGGGTAGTCGAAAACTGATGTCTTCATCGTAGGCAGCACCCACCGTACCATTCGGAATGGGTTCTAAAAAAATAGTATCCGCTGCTAGGTTGCCAGGTAAGTCCACCGTGCAGCCGGGACATTGACTTTGCAAATTTGTGGTAACGAGTAGTGTGAGGAGGAGTGATAGGTTGGAAAATTTCAAGGTAAAATTTTTCAACATGGAAAACGGTTTTTTTGATGAAGGAAGGTTGACAATGAACGACGGACGACTTAGGGTAATGCCCGTCCAGAGTTCGTCGTCCATCGTATGTCTTGTAAGTTAGCGATTGATGACCATTCGGTTGGAGATGAGCGCACCGTCTTTTTCAATGGTGTAGGTATATATTCCATTGGCAAGTCGGCTGCCATCAAATTCGATATTGTTGATGCCTTCGTTCACTTGTATCAGTTCTGCGTGTAGTTGATTGCCTATGAGATCAAAGACTCGAAAGTTCAACTGGTCGGCGTAGTCAGCTACGATTTCGATATTGGTAAAATCACTAAATGGATTGGGTAAGTTGCGTACAGCAAAGGAAGAAGCTAAAATATCATCAGTATTGGTACTCTCACAATTGACTGATCCAGCAGCTTCGACTTCCAAAAAGTAATTGCCTTCGGCGCCAGCAATGAGCGTAGAAGGTAGTGTGAGATCATACTCACCAGAATTATTGGTAAAAATGAGGATCAATGTATTCTGACTGAATATAGTCACGGTAATCAATAAGTCATAAGTGCCCGCCATCTGTGGTGTCCCGAAGATAGTCAAACAAGCAAGGGAATCAACACTAGGCACAAAGACTCCCGAAGTAATGTTCGTAGAGTAGTCCATTCCAGCAGGTAGGTTTTGGATAGCTCCTTCCGAAGCGATGGATATGCTATCTATATCTACAGTTCCAAAATCTGAAGTTTCTACTTCGCCCGGAATTTTTAGTGTCCACACAAATTCGTAAGGCTCGCCTACACAGGCGGTAGTCGTGATGCCACCGTCGGTATTATTGGCACTTACGGGAGGTGGATAGACCCCAAAAGACGAATCGGCAAACATTAAGTCGGGTTCGCATGTACCCAATTGTGCATTGGATTGGAAAAAGCAAACGAGAGAAAATAAACCTAGGAGTAATAATTTTTTCATGTGAATAGTTTAAGATTTTAAAAAATATAAAAACGAAAAGTTATCAAAACTTGTCAGATCAACTGATCTAAATTTTAGTTGGATAAAGGGGACTCGAAAAAAGCTAAACTACTAATCTTTTCAAGTTCAAAACAAGATTGTCTAAAGGATTTCCCGAACTAAGTAGCGGATAAAGTTAGGTAGGTATTTCTAAAAAGAGTAATACAAATGTAGAAAAAAATATGATGCGACAGGACAATTTTATCAAAAAAAATGAGCAGTAATATCCGCGACGCTCAAAGTGGTCAAGCGCAATTTTTTTGAAAATGATTTTGAAATTAATTTTTTCTTCTAATTTTGACACCAGATTTAGCATTACCGACCTATCGCATGCGTGACCGTTTTTCCCAATTTTTTAAATATCTCAAATCTTTCACATCATGCTATTAAAAATACATAAAATACTGATAGTCAAAATTTTAGCAATATTTTTTGCTAGTTACGTAACTGCCCAAACCGCCATACTGACTGGTATTGTTTCGGATAGGGAAGGCAATGAACCCTTAATTGCTGCAACGGTGATGACAAAAAATAACTTGGGAGAGGCTACTGATTTTGATGGAAAATATACTTTAAACCTACCTGCGGGTACACATAAAGTCGAATTTAGTTATGTCGGTTATCAAACAGTACAACAAGAAATTACGCTGACGGAGGGGGAGGTAAAAGAGTTAAATGTAAAGCTAGGCTACGAGACTAATTTGCTCAAAACGGCAACCATCACATCTGGTAAGTACGAGAAGCCACTAGCCGAAACGACGGTTTCTCTGGAGGTGGTCAAGCCTCGATTATTGGAAAGTACCAACTCTACTTCGGTCAATGATTTGTTGGATAAAATTCCTGGTGTTACGATGGTGGACGACCAACCCAATATCAGAGGTGGGGCTGGCTGGTCATACGGAGCGGGCAGCCGAGTGCTCCTACTGATGGATGATATTCCGGTGTTGCAGGCGGATGCAGGGTTGCCACAATGGTCTGATTTGCCCGTCGAAAACATAGCTCAAATAGAGGTCGTCAAAGGAGCGGCATCTGCCTTGTACGGTTCTTCGGCACTCAATGGAATTATTAATGTAAGAACAGCCTACGCTACTTCGAAACCTGTTACTAAGTTTTCCACATTCTACACCATATTTGATGATCCAAAAGATTTGGGGAAAGTTTGGTGGGATAGTCTTTCTTATGATCCCGATCGGGATCGCTACGAAAAAGTGACTAACGATTTTGCGGATCAGCCCAGAGAATTTGGATTTAGTTTTGCGCATCGGCAGAAGATTAAAAAACTGGATCTGGTACTGGGAGGATTTTACCTGAACAGAAGTAGTTACCGAGAGCGGAGTTTTGCGAGGTACGGAAGATTTTCGGTAGGTACTCGGTACAGGATCAGTGATAATTTATCCATCGGATTTAATTCTAATTTTAACCCCGGTAAAAGTGCTGGTTTCTTTTTGTGGAGAGATGCTAACGAGGGCGCCTACAGATCTAGCAGCGACGAAACCTCTATCAATAGATCCAGAAGATTCAGATATACGATAGATCCTTTCCTAACTTACTTTGATAAAAATGGAAATCGTCACCGACTGACGGGGAGATTTTACGGAATCAATAATGATAATAATGACAATCGCTCTAATTTTTCTGATCTGCTCTACGGCGAGTACCAATTTCAAAAAAAATGGGATAAGCGCGATATAGTGCTGTCTGCCGGTCTGGTAGCTACTGCCACTTTTGTAAAGGCTGAGCTGTACGGAGATACCATCTACCGAAGTAGGAATTTGGCCAGCTACGTCCAATTGGATAAAAAATTTGGGAACAAACTCAACCTCTCCTTCGGGGCAAGGTACGAGCAAAACAGAACGCTGAGTCCCGAAATTATTGCTTCTGGGCCGATTCAAGATACCATACCCAACGGTGAAATCGTAGAGGGAAAACCCGTATTCAGAGTTGGCGCCAACTACGAATTGAACGAAGGTACTTTTTTGAGAGCATCGTGGGGGCAGGGGTATCGCTATCCTACCATTGCTGAACAATTCATCTATACCATTGCCGCAGGACTGCAGATCGTACCTAATCCCGGCTTGGAGTCCGAGACTGGATGGTCAACAGAAATTGGTATCAAGCAGGGCTTTAAGATTTCCGATTGGAATGGGTTTATTGACGTTGCTGGATTTTGGTCAGAATATCAAAACATGATGGAATTTCAGGTAGCTCCCTCATTTGGGCTAGGTAGTTTTCAATCGCAAAATATAGGAGATACCCGCATACGTGGATTGGATGTAAGTGTGAATGGAGTGGGGGAGATCGGAAAAATTACTACCTTTTTGATAGCAGGATATACCTACATCCAACCTGAATACAAAAATTTTACGGACATCATCCAACTACAATCTAGCGCAGAAGAGAATGTTTTGAAATATAGAAGCAGACATAATTTTAAGGTTGATCTGGAATTTAGATACAAAAAATTTATGTTCGGAGGAGGTGTCATCAGTTCCAGTAGGGTAGAGGCTATTGATGCCGTTTTAGAAGTTTATGAAGGTATTGGAGAATATCGAGACAACAACGATCATGGATTTACTATCGTTGATTTTAGGACTGCGTACGAAATCATTGATGGACTGAAAGTTTCGTTTATTACCAAAAATACCTTTAATCAAGAGTACATGGTACGCCCCGGAACGCTGGAAGCACCACGTTCATTTACTCTGAGAGCGGATTATCAGTTTTGATTTTTGGAAGAGTTGGATTGTTTGTGAGTCTGGAGATATGCCAAATCAT
The DNA here is from genome assembly GCA_039027925.1 of Bacteroidota bacterium. GTDB lineage: Bacteria > Bacteroidota > Bacteroidia > Chitinophagales > Saprospiraceae > CAJQQY01. Next base: position 363 of record JBCCJE010000347.1, on the reverse strand, counting down.
TAAGATTTGGCATATCTGAGTATTGAATACAGGAAAGTTGACTTGGAAGTGTTTGAGTTATTTAATAAACTAGTCAAAGAGATAGAAGAAAGCCATGGAAAAATAGATACCTTTAGTCGAATGAATTAACCATTGCTCAAAAAAAATGATATTTTAGAAGCATTAAAATCAACTACTCCAAAATTAAAATTATAAAGTTATGGGAGGAACACATGGATTTGATATGATTAATCGTATCAAAATGAATCAAGATCTAAAAGGAAAAAGATCCCCTTTTCCAAACTCAACCACTTCTAAAATTTCAAATACAAAGTTTAAATTTAAAACTCCTACAGAGGAAGATTTAAAGAGATTAGAAATAAG
>JBCCJE010000346.1:0-6035 GCA_039027925.1 Bacteroidota bacterium | reverse complement strand
GTTATCAGAGGGACTCCGGAGGGGTTACGACTCAGGGGGTTGGAAACTCTGTCCGGAAGTGTGTTGACTTGGTAGAAACGGTAGGAATTGGGTGAAGGTGAGCTGAAGAGAGTGTGAACTATCAACTGAGGAGCATTCTACGAACGAAACGAAAAAAGAGAGAAAGATAGCAACCATACCGACGATAAGATGGAAGAGGAAGACTTCGAGAAGGACGTATTACTGAGTTCCATGAGATTTCGCGATGAAGAAAGCAATGAAACACCCATGGAAGAATCGGAATTTGAAAGCAAGTGTTAGGTGAATGAACAAGAAGGATACAGCATGTTCGAAGAGTACGGATTTCGAGGGATAAATCTTAACATTAGGAATGGAGGAACCGTAAAACAAAGCATATCGACATTCATTTCGACGTATTTCAATTTGGATGGGCAGTGTAGGCCAGAACCGCAGTGCATCCTTTCTCGTACCGCTCGTCAAAGAACTGATGGATAGCAATATTTTTCCCATCCTTTTTGGGGGCAATGAAGACTTCACACTAACTCAATACCATGCCTACCGATTCAAAAAACAGATCGTCAACATGGCGGTGATAGATGAGCGCATCAATTACTTAAATCCAAGGAGTAAAGAACAGTCTTTTCTCAATAAAATAATTGACAGTAGGACTTCTCACCTTTTTAATATGAGTGTTTTAGGACATCAATCTCACTTCACATCGCAGGAGGTTTTAAGGGTTTTTCAAAAAAATAATTTTGAAGCGGTAAGATTAGGAAAACTAAGAGGAAACGTAGAATACGCAGAACCCTTCCTACGTGATGCGGATATGATAAGTTTTAATCTTAACGCAGTCCGAAGTGCCGAGTGCCCCGGGGTAGTTCAACCTTCTCCGAGTGGATTCTTTACCGAAGAGATCTGTCAACTAGCGCGCTACGCAGGTATGAGCGAAAAATCAACCTCGGTTGGATTTTATGGTTACGCAGCCGAGAAAGATATTAATCAACAATCTGCTCACGTAGTTGCGCAGTTAATCTGGTACTGCATTGATGGATTTTTTAGTAGAAAAAATGACTATCCAAAGTCTATGGATGGATTGGTAGAATATATCGTAGATTCTAAAAAAACGGATTATGCGCTGACTTTTTGGAAAAGCGAAAAAACGGGACGATGGTGGATGCAAGTGCCCATCAAAACCAAGAAAAAACTGCTCCGACACCAATTGATTCCTTGTACTTACCAAGATTACCAACGGGCTTGTAGAGAAGAAATCCCAGAACGCTTGATTAACGCATTTAGAAGATTTTCCTAATCTTAGGTTTAGTCAACGTACAATTGGAGAAATTTCAATTCAGCAATTCCTCTAGTTTGATCCCCCGTGAGCCTTTGATGAGAAAGTAGGTGTGCTCGTACGCTTGGGCTTCAAACCAAGATTTTAATTCCTCCACGTTGTCAAAATGCTTGGCCAGAGGGGCTTGGGTATTTTTGAACGCCTCCCCTACCAGAATCAATTCATCGAGTTCGAGGGATTTTGCTTTTTCAAAAATTCTGTGGTGCTCCTCCTCGCTGAATGCGCCCAATTCCAGCATGTCACCGAGAATAGCAACTTTCTTTGTAGCATCAACTTTTTTGAAGTTTTCTAGTGCGTTGCTCATGCTAGTAGGATTAGCATTGTAGGCATCCATAAAAAAAGTATTAGAACCTTTTTTGATAATTTGGGAGCGATTGTTCGACGGGACGTATTGCTCGATAGCCTCCTTTATTTTGAGTGGAGGTACTCTAAAATACCGCCCTATCGTCACGGCAGTCATAATATTATTGAAATTGTAGCCTCCCGATAAATGGCTATCTACACGCAGAATTTCTTCAAAATTATGATTGTAAAAACCCACTTGGACAAAAGGATGCGTTTGGTACAAAACCGTCTCGAAGGGTGCTTCGTACTGATTCGGATGTTTACTTTTTTTGTAATACACTCTTTTTCCTAGGCCTTCAGAGAGTTCCAATAGAAACGGCTCTTCCATGTTGACAAACAAAACGCCCTGCTGCTGATGTATAAATTTGTACAACTCTGACTTTCCTTTTTTGATGCCTTCTATGCTTCCGAATCCCTCCAAGTGTGCTTTCCCAATATTGGTAATGACGCCGTGAGTAGGTTCGGCTATGTTACATAGTTGTTCTATATCGCCAATTTGGTTAGCGCCCATTTCTATGATCGCAACGTCGTGCTCAGCGTTCATCTCCAACAAAGTCAATGGTACTCCAATGTGATTATTCAGATTTCCCTTGGTATGATGACAATTATAAAAATTATTCAAAACGGCAGCCATTAATTCCTTCGTGGTCGTTTTTACGTTAGAACCCGTAATGGCAATAATAGGTACTAGCATTCTTCGTCGGTGGAAGTTAGCTAATTCTTGGAGGGTGGAAAGTACGTCCTCTACCAAAAAATAATGATCTCCTTTTTTGTATTTTTTCTCGTCAATGACTGCGTAGGCTGCTCCTTTTTCGATGGCCTCTTGTGCGTATTCATTACCGTTGAATCGCTCTCCTTTTAGCGCAAAAAACAAACATCCCTTTTCTATTTTTCTGCTGTCAGTAATGACGTTTGGATGATTTTGAAAAATTTGATACAACATTTCGATAGATTCCATTGTATGTAGTTTTTCCTAGTTTTAAAAATTGGCACAAGAAAAAAAAAAGTCCCTACAATCAAACGATTGTAGGGACTTTTTTTACACATATGAAAGAAATTATTTATACTTTCTTTTTACTTTCTTACGCTTAATCTTGAATTTGTTTCCACCCGAGTCGTCATTCCCTTCTGGTCCTCCCGTACGGGTCATTGCACATCTAAAGCCGAGTGTTCTGTCGGACTTATCTTCTTCCTTAAATCTTCTCGCTCCGGGAGATAACCAAAAAGCTCTATCCGCCCAGCTTCCGCCTTTGATTACTCTGGCTTTATCACTAATCAAGGTGGTCACCCCGTAGTTGTAGAAGGCTTCGGATTCTTCGTCACCATCGAGGTAGTTGAATACTTGACCTCTCTTATAATTTTCACGAGTAGCGGCCTCATCATCCTCTACGTATCGGTAGCGGATTCTTCCAAGGGAGTCTTTCTCTACGGGCGCACCATTTTCGTCCATTACTCTCGTTTCGAATTTGTTACCTCTAAATGGATTCAACTCTTGATTCTCTGAATCTCTGATGGTCGTACTTGTCAGTGGTCTGTACAAATCCATCACCCACTCGTTTACATTTCCTGACATATTGTACAATCCATAATCATTAGGCATGAATGATCTTACCGGCGCGGTGATGTGTGCTTTGTCATTTAGTTTTCCAGCCATACCCATATAGTCTCCTCGACCTCTTTTGAAGTTGGCTAGAATAGCACCTTGCGCCTTGTCTCTTCTTTGGTATCGAACGGTGTTACCATTCCAAGGATATAATTTTCTATCCGTAATTAATTCATCTTTAGAGGATGCTTGGTTGCCGATGAGTCCTAGTGCCGCATACTCCCACTCTGCTTCTGTGGGTAATCGGTAGGACGGTAGCAATATCCCATCTTCAAATCGGACTTTACGCTCCCCGCCCGTTTTGTAGTCTTTCAAATTTTTTCTGACACTACCTTCGTACTGGTTAGAAAGATACGCCTCGGTATTGAAGTTATCTTCATCCTTCTGCTCGGGATTAGGATTTAGGATGCCTTTTTCGATTAAGATCATTTCGTTCACTCGATCCGTTCTCCATTTGCAATACTCATTAGCTTGTAGCCAATTTACCCCTACGACTGGATAATCATCGTAGGATGGATGCCGAAAATAAGTTTCTACGAAAGGCTCGTTGAATGATAATTCCTCCCGCCAAACTAAAGTATCAGGCAAAGCATTTTTACGAACTTCGGGATACGACTCTCCGAACACTCTACCTAACCAGTATAAATATTCTTTGTAGTCAATGTTGCTCACCTCCGTTTCGTCCATGTAGAATGAAGAAACTGTTACTCTTCTTGGAATAGCATTCCAATCGAAAGTTACATCTTGATCAACGGTTCCCATGTTAAATGTTCCACCTTCAACCAAAACGAGGTTCGGTCCAGTAACTTGACCTCTGTAATCTAATTTTTCGAATCCTCCCCATTTTTGGTCATTGTATTTCCAACCAGTAGTTGAGGATGATTCTTTTTTCCCGCAGGAAGCTAGTACGAAGAGCAATGATAATATTACTAAAAATTGGTACTGCAGCACTTTTCTCATTTTTGGATTTTTTTACTTTTGATAGTTAAAAAAAAGACTGACAAATATAGTTAAATTTTTAAATAGCGAAATCTTGGTGCTATTCAATTTTTGATAATGCAAATATTAACAAGGGTTTTGTTCAATTGCTTACTTTCTGCTTGTAGTTCATTTTTTCTCTAATTCTTCTTGAAAAAATGATATTCGCAAGGGCATCACAAAAAACAAGCATCCTTGCGAGGATAAATGTAATCAAGTCTGCATTAGTTACATTTTATTTTCAAAAAGTTATGAAAGTAAGGGATTTAGAAGAATGGTCGAGGGGGTAATTTTCCATTCAGCAAGCACATTTCTTAAATCATTTTTTTACCGAAACAAACCGAAACAGTCGTTGTAATCAACCTCTTCGGGTTTATCAAAATTCATGATTAAAGAAAATTCATGGCTTCCACCAGATTGTCCGAGAGTTAATCGAGAGACGGTTATGTCGTAGCTGTAGCCAAATTTGTAACCGCCTTTTTGGACACCTAGTAAAACTATTGCTGCATCAGGATTGGCAAAACCTTGGCGATACCAAAGACCTCCAAAAATAATTCCTAAATTTCCGTAGGCCCCAACATTGAGTTGTCCGAAATCGCCTTGTTTCACGAACATTGCGTTCGGGGATATAAACGAGGCGGGTCTATTTTTATTGCCTTCTCTAATTTTGAACTCGTACCCCGCATGTAGCCCTAGCCGCAGCGGTAGCCCGCTGTCCAAATTTTCGTTGATTTGCAAAAAACTTTCATTGGGTGTATTCAGATGCTTGGTCGTGACACCTGCATAAAAATTGGAACTGTATAACAACATACCTGCGGATGCGTCAAAATAATTTCTCGCAATGTCTTCGGGTCTGACTTCCTCCGTTGGTAGCGGCGTACCTCCACCGCTTACCGTTCCGAACTCGGGATCAAGCTGATCTGGAAATAAAAATTTGTCCCATCCTAAATTTATTCTAACCAGACTTCCTTCCAATCCTAACTTTAAATACAAATCATTCCCCATTTCTAAGCGATAAGCGTAAAAACCACTTACTTTATTTGTCTTGTAAAGACCTTGCCCTGCATCATCTGCCAAAATCATTAAACCAATTCCACTATTAAAGTCTTTAAAGAATTGAGAATACGAAACGGAGTAACTCACGTAGGCTTGACTGAGTGCAGGCCATTGATTTCGATAATTTAGTGCAATGTGTGGCGTGTAAGTATTTCCAGCAAAGGCAGGATTCAACTGAAGCGGGGCGGCGTAGTACTGACTATAGATGGGATCTTGCGCCTGAGCCACAAATCCTAACATCATAACTACTAGGAGTATAAAAAACTTTTGTCTTTGCATTGACTAATTATTCTGATGGTCAAATATTTAAAAATAGGTAATTTTGCTGGACTTTCACGCTTGTTTATCAGATAATTTTTCGGGTCAGGTAAGGCGGCTGACAGATTCCTAGTCAAAGATATTTTAACAGCGCAATACGCATTTTTGCTTAACGTTCCTATAACAAAAATTCGCAGTTGCTTATTTTGTATCTGACGAAATAATAAAACCCTTGTTTAAAATTTTACAATATGAAAAAAATTATCCTCTCCTTTTTATTGATTTTAGGATTTTCATATTTGTTCGGACAATCTACCGAGACGATCAACCAACAGTTCAATTGGGCAGGTGAGCCGATCATTCACAATCCATTCGAGATCAGTGATCCGCTCGAAATTTATACCTTTGACGGAGCAATTTTTCGAGATCAGCATCCCTCACTTCCCG
>JBCCJE010000345.1:0-6040 GCA_039027925.1 Bacteroidota bacterium | reverse complement strand
TGATTTTCAGTTTGTTAAAATTTTAGACATACTCTAAAATTTTCTTTGTCATTGCTATGTATTTTTGCTAAAAAAATAATAATAAAAAAGTACCTATCTTTAGGTATCTCAATTTTTTCTGTTAGGTAATTTATCTGGAATTAGTCCAAATCAAGGTTAAATCCTTATGATCTATTAAGATCTCTCTTTAATTTTGCGCTCAATTTTTAATAAACCATTACTTAATTACTTAAATCAAAATCCAAATACCTATGGAAAAATTATACACTTTTATACTTGTCCTTTGTTCAGTTTTACTATTGAATGCACAGAATGATCCTATCCCCGAGCAAGTCTCCGTTGGTGGTAGTTATATCAACGCTACCTTCTATCACCTTGAAGATGGAGCTACCACATCCATCGAACATCCAGATTGGGATATTGCCTTTGATATGGGGCAGTTTAGTGCTGGAGTCATCATGAATGAGGGCGTTGCGCGTTCTTCTACTAATCCATTTCCAGAGCCATCTTTATATTTGACGACTTCTACCGATTTTGCTACGGCTGATACCGCAGGCATGACGATCATTTACAACGATGAGGTCACTTGGGAATCAGGCGCATTCAACCAAGTAGCTGATCCTAACGATCTAGCTGATATTGGTTGGGGAACTTACGGAGGTGGCGGTGGCGTCACGGGGTCACGGGTATTCGTTATCCAACTGAGAAGCGGTGTTTATAAAAAACTATTTTTTGAATCCCTCGACGGCGGTGTTTACACTTTCAAATATGCCAACCTCGACGGCTCCGACGAAGTTACTGCTACTGTTGATAAAGCGGATTACCCTGGAAAATCATTAGCCTATTACTCTATCGAGAATGATACTGAATTGGACGCCGAGCCCGCAGAATGGGATTTGCTATTCACGCGATACAAAGCTGACGTAGGTACGGGCACGCCTGATTACAATGTAACGGGGGTACTTTCTAATGCTGGCGTATCCGTTGCGCAGGCGGACGGAATTGATCCAAGTACCATCGCAAGTTCCTTCACCGATTTCGAAGACGATTACGTAGATTCCATTGCCGCAATTGGATGGGATTGGAAATCATTTACCAATGGAAGTTGGAATATAGTTGGTGAACGAGTGTATTTTGTCAAAACGGCAGATGAAAAAATCTGGATGATTACATTCAGCAATTTTCAAGGTTCTTTCTCAGGAGTGACTACACTGACCAGACAGTTGATGGAGGAATCCAGTTCTACCAACAACCTTGATAAATACTTATCTACTTTTAAAGTATTTCCGAATCCAGCCACTGACGTAACCAATATTGTTTTTGATTCGAAAACTTACAACGAGGAAGCGATCATCCAGATCATTAATCCCCTAGGACAAACCGTTTTCGAACAACAGATTGATATGGACTACGGGCTGAATGCCAGAAGTGTGCCGTTGGATTTTCCGAGCGGATTATACCACGTGACCATGAGAATCGGTAATGATTTCGCTACTACACCTTTGTTTATAAAATAATGTGAATATCCATGAATAATACTTATAAAATATTCGTGCTTTTCGTGTGGATTTCTTTGTTGACCATGAGTTGTCAGCAGGGAAATCCTGCTTCGAAAGATAAAGCTGATAAATCAACTGCTCGTATTATCACCATGAGCGGTTTTCTTACCGAACTAATTTACGAACTCGGACACGCCGAAGACCTCGTCGGGAGAGATGGTACTAGCACCTACCCCAAGGCTTTGGTGGATTCTTTGCCTAACTTAGGACACGCTACCAAGCTAAATGTAGAAGCGGTGTTACAACTCAAGCCCAGTTTGATTTTTGTAGAAGATGATCAAGAAAAAAAGATTGAAGTGCTCCAACAAATCAAAGACGCAGGTATAGAGGTGGTGATAGTGCCTACTTCTACTCATCTCAACAATGCAGTCAAGGCGGCTAAGGTTGTGCAACCGTATCTGAAAATTGAGGATACTAAAATTTCCGAAATGGCTAAAACTATCGAAAGAGATAGCATGGCTTTGGCCACTCACTTGGCAACTATTGATAAAAAACCCAACGTGCTCTTCATTTACGCCCGTGGTGCTGGTCGGCTCATGGTGGCGGGTAAAAATACCTCCGCTTCTTCGATAATCAAAATTGCTGGTGGGAAAAATGCCATATCCTCCTTCGAAGATTTTAAGCCACTTACGCCCGAGGCTTTGATAGAAGCTGCGCCCGACGTTATCTTGATGTTCAAGAGCGGACTAGCTAGTTTGGATGGGAAAAAAGGACTAGAGCAAATTACGGGAATCCCGCAAACGCCAGCATTTCAAAATGACCGCATTGTTACGATGGATGGTCATTATTTGTTATCTTTTGGTCCGAGGGTAGGAAAAGCCGTTACCGAATTAGCGAACCAAATCCACACTACGGGTAAATCGCCTACTTTATGAACCCATTCAAAACATTGCTCACGATACCTAGTTTGACTGGTTTGCTGCTGGCAACCATTGTAGGAGCATTGTTTTTTGGAGCGTACGATATGACTTGGGGAAAAGCGTGGATGGCACTTATCCAAGCAGAAGGAAACGAGGCCGCCAATTTTTTATTGCTAAATATTCGGTTGCCCCGTATCCTTTTAGCTGCCTTGGTCGGCGCAGGTTTGGCCATATCGGGTGCCTCCATTCAGGGGCTATTTCGAAATCCACTTGCTGACCAAACGCTCATCGGCGTATCGAGTGGTGCTATGCTTTTTGCGGTATTGTCCATCGTCTTTATGGGCACTTCGTTAGCCTCGTTTACTTCTTTTTTTCGACAAGCCTCCGTTGCGATCTTTGCTTTTGTGGGCGGATTGTTGACCACCTACTTGGTTTACATGCTTTCCCAGCGGCAAGGCAGGACTTCGGTGATGACCATGCTACTGGCAGGCATAGCGATCTCCGCCTTTGCGGGGGCCATTACGGGAATTTTTATTTACATATCCGATGACCAACAGTTGCGAGATATTACTTTCTGGAGTATGGGAAGTTTTGGCGGTGCCAGTTGGATACAAGTAAGTATCGTGCTGCCGATAGTCGGATTTGGCATTCTTTATTTGACTCGTTTTTCGAAAGCCCTCAATGCTATTTTGTTAGGAGAAGCGGAGGCTAGTTATCTCGGTATTGCTGTGGAAAAGGTAAAGACTCAAACCATTTTACTAACTGCTTTAATTGTGGGAGTTTGTATTTCCATCAGTGGCTTGATTGGATTTGTGGGACTGATTATTCCTCATTTTTTGCGTTTGTCAAAAGGTACGGATTATCGCTATTTGCTCAAAGGTTCTGCACTTTTGGGGGCAGTATTTTTGGTGGTGGCTGATACCTTAGCTAGAACAATCATTGAGCCTGCAGAGTTACCTATCGGGATACTAACGGCGATGGTCGGCGCACCTTTCTTTTTGTGGTTGTTGATCAGAAGTCAAAGAAAAAGATTTGCAATATGATAGACGTAAAGGAAATTACCGTATCGAAAGGAAAAAAAGATATAGTCAAAGATGCCTCCTTTCAGATTTCGCCTGGAAAAATAACCGTGGTGATCGGCAAAAACGGAGCGGGAAAATCTACGCTTTTAGAGGCTTTAGCCAAAACTAACGCGCTAAAAAAAGGCATGATCTCGTGGGACGATGTGAACCTCAGTCAGATGAGTAATCGAATCCTCGCCCAACGTAGAGCGGTACTTTCCCAAAAAATAGAGATGAGTTTTTCGCTCTCCGTAGAAGAACTGGTCGAAATGGGTACTTATGTTTCGGAAGATCCACTCTCTAAAGTCAAGATCAAAAGCCTTATCCAAAATGCCCTACGGGAGGTAGAAATGACAGATTTTATCGCAAGAGATTTTCAAACCCTTTCGGGGGGAGAACAAAAGAGAGTGTTGCTTGCTAAGTGTATCACCCAACTGAATTGTTGCCACTGGGCAGATGTGAACAAATATTTGTTCTTGGATGAACCTACCGCTAGTTTGGATATAGAACAACAATTCAATTTTATTGATTTGGTGAAACGGTTGGTGAAACGCAGAAATATCGGCGTTTTTTCGGTGCTTCACGATCTTAACTTGGCTGCTCAATTTGCCGATGAGATTTTGATACTGCGGGATGGTAAGATTATCGAAAAAGGAACACCCAAAGAAGTTTTTACCCCCCAAAAACTAAAGCAAGCATTTGACATTCAGGCGGTGATTAGTAAACATCCCGTTTTTGATTGTCCTCACATTACCACCTTACCGCAGCAACTATTTAATACGCATAATCCTCAATTTACAAACGTATAAATCCTGTTTAGAAATGGAATACATTAACGACTTAAAACAAAGACTAGCTCAATTAAAAACCGAAGAACCCAAATTACGTAGCCGTGACTTAGCACATCGGCTCGGCATCAGCGAAGCAGAATTAACCTCCTTGGATGTAGAGGGAAAAGTCATTCGACTGGTAGGTGACTGGAAAAGTCTACTGAGTGGTATGAAAAGCATGGGCTACGTGATGGCGCTGACCCGCAACGAAGCCTGCGTACACGAACGCAAAGGCGTTTACGATAATCTGGAATTTTACGGCGGTGGTCACAACATGGGGGTAGCGGTAAACCCCGATATTGATTTGCGATTTTTTATGAACGAATGGAAATACGGTTTAGCCGTGGAAATGAATAGAGGGCGAGCTGGAAAATTGTACAGTTTTCAATTTTTCAATGGAAGAGGAGAAGCCGTTCACAAAATCTATTCTACCCGTAAATCCAACATTGACGCTTACCACAATCTAGCAAGATTATTCTCCGCCCAAGAGCAAGTGCCAATTACTAATGTGGACACTTCGCCTGTACCCAAAAAAGAAGTGACACCCGATGCGGATATTGATGTAGATGGATTTCAGCAAGCGTGGAAAGGCCTGAAAGATACCCACGATTTTTTTGGGCTGCTGCGCAAGTATAAAGTAGGCAGAACACAAGGATTTCGCCTAGCACCCAAAGGATTTACGGAAAAAGTAGATAACCTAGCCGTAGTTAGAATGCTCAAAAATGTTGCGGCACAAAAAGTGCCTATCATGTGTTTTGTACACAGCAAGGGGTGTATCCAAATTCATACAGGACCAGTCAAAAATTTAAAATTATACGGTGATTGGTACAATGTGATGGACAAAGCCTTTAACCTTCACCTGAACCTCGAAGCTGTCCACGAATCTTGGATTGTACAGAAGCCAACCAATGACGGCATCGTGACTAGCCTAGAATTATTTGATAAAGAGGGCAATTTGATTGTGTATTTCTTTGGTGCTAGAAAACCCGGCAAACCAGAATTGCCAGAGTGGAGAAAAGTAATCAGTAACGTGAATTTGATGTCCAAGGTGTAAGAGTATGGTTACACCGATCCTAATATTAAAGTTATTAATGACTGCCAGAAGAATAACATTGATTTCTAACTTATAGGTCATTAGCTGGCTTGCCATTTTGGCAAGCCAGACTTTTATCAATTAGCGAATAAGTACGATTGTTAAATCAAACCAAATAACTTTGACGGAAGAAGAATTACAAAATATCGCTAAACAATTAAGTTGCCCCCAAGGAGAAGAAGGTATTCAGGTGGGCGTGCAGATGAACGACAGTAATTTTGAAATGACGCTTCAAACCCTGAATCGGACTCAATTCGAAAGCGGAGATAAAGTACTAGAACTAGGGCACGGCAACGGCGGACATTTGCCCACACTACTGAGCAGAGCGGATAACTTGACCTACGATGGTTTAGAAATTTCTACGGTCATGCAAGCACAAGCGCAACTGCTCAACGCCAACCTCGTGCACGATGAGGTGACCAAATTCCATCTGTACGATGGCATGTTTATCCCCTTTCCCGAAAATACTTTTCAAAAAATTTTCACCGTCAATACGATTTACTTTTGGAAAAAACCAAAGGTCTTGTTAGTCGAGATATTTCGAGTACTCCAAAAAGAAGGTCATTTTTCCTTGGCATTTGCCACCAAGGAATTTATGAAAGATTTACCTTTTGTTCAGTACGGATTTCGACTGTGG
>JBCCJE010000344.1:0-6043 GCA_039027925.1 Bacteroidota bacterium | reverse complement strand
GATGTGCTACCTCGACGTCAGCCTCCATGCCTCTTATGCAATTTCTGTTCGTACATTCTCCCGAGTACTCGGGATAGTCCCGCTTACTTCAGATAACGCCTCACGGCTCTTTTTGCCATCGCTTTTTACTCTCGTAAGCCATCTCATCAGCGGCTTACTAACTGCTAGCTTACCCCAGCAGTAGGAGAACTTTCATCTCCCTAGAGAATCGGATTTTCTTTCTAGTTTCCGATTTATTAGCTATCTTTCACGATAACTAATACGTTAACATTTCAAGGCACACACAATAGCTAAAACGGCAATAGCCCCTATGCGGGGCTACTGCGTTTAGCCGAGACCGCTGCAGGCAAGCAGACGAAAAAATAAATGACAAAAGTAATTCTGAGCAGAAAAGGATATGATAGTAGCTACGGAGGTGGGGCAAGCCCGATATTACCAAATGGAGATTTAATTTCGATTCCAATACCAGCGAATGATAATGAAAAAGGAATATCCTATTCTAAGATTCGATATGGTGAAAATTCCTATTTAGAGTTAATGGAGGAATTAGGAGTCAAAATTCCAAAATCAAAAACTTGCCATTTCGACCCTGATTTAATCAAAGAAGCATATGACCGAAAAGAGAATTGGAATGGAATTTTGGGTCAACAAGGAGCCGCACTAACACATCTTGAAAATCAAAATGTTACGAAAGGAGACATTTTTCTATTTTTTGGTTCATTCAAAAGAACATACAGGAACTCCAATCTTAACTTCGAGAGAGATTACGAAAGACATATAATTTTTGGATACCTGATTGTTAGTCAAATCATAAAGATAGAAGAAGCAAAAAATTCTATTTTTGAGGAACATCCCCACTTCCAAAATCAAGAATTATTTGCCCCTCGAAATACTGTTTATATCGCTAATAGTGAAGAAGATTACGGAGTATTCAAATACAGAGACGAATTAGTTTTGACGAAAAGTGGATTCCCGAAAAGCATGTGGGATTTACCGATGATATTTCATCCATCAAGAGGAACAAAAATTAGTAGGCACTCTGAGAAAGATTTTGAGATAAGAGATAACTCAGTATTTTTAAAAACAAGGGGAATCGGTCAGGATTTTGTGATTTCGGGGAACGCTGAAATCGTTGAATGGGCAAAAAAAATAATTGGGGAATCAAAAAAAATGAAGCCTGCCTGCAACATTAAAGGCTAATAGTTGTGGCGAAGCCCGACGATTAGCCTGTGTTGGATGAAGCGGGTTAAAAATCATCTATGAGCTTTCGATTGAGTGGAGTAAGGCGAGTTAGTAGAGTAGCGACGCTTGTTTTTTGTAAGAGCATTGTTTTTATAAAGAGTGACTTGAAGATGGCTAAAACTTTTATAGCCAGCAAAAGCTGAATATTTCATATATTATTGCCATTGTACTTCATATAAATACGAAATGAACTTAAAATTGATTTACCCAATAATTACATTGATAATGAATTCTCTGCGCAACCTGATGTAAGCAAAATATGTACGACGCTCAGAGGTTTAGTTAACTTGATCTTGTGCTTGACTAACATTCAATCTATACGTCTCATGCTCCTCATTATTATTAATCACAATAAGGATAGAACTCTGCCTATTTTTCACCAATTGCATATCCCGAACGTCACCGTCCAAATACAATCCCGTAGCGGAATTCGGAGCGACTTCAAATGCTCCCCCACCCGTTCCTTTTAGAAAAGTGCTGATACCAGCATCGTACCGCGTCGTTTCTACCTCCGCTTGGTGATTATTTCCCGCCAACAAAATATCCTCAATACCATCTCCATCCATGTCTGCGTACACCATACTATTGATGGGCGACATCTGCGCAGGAGACGCAAAAGGTACAAATGTAAAAGTATTGTTTTGGTTGAGGAAAATACCTGACCTAAACTCCGTGGCTTCGTAATTAAGACAACTCGATAATTGAGCACCAACGATTTCGCTTAGTTCGGATTGAGCAAAGTCATTGTAGGTTTTTACCTTTTGAGCAAGGGAGGGTATCTGCTGTGTCATACAGGTTTTTCCTCGGATGGGTACTTCTTTGCCCTTGTATTCTTTAGCCAAAATAATATCTTCGATACCATTGGAATCAAAATCATCGGTATAAATTCTAAAAGGTTTTTTGGGCGAAGCGTGGAACTTAGAGTTAAGTCCCAAATTGCCAGCAATGATATCCTGATCGCCATCTTGGTCAATATCTACTACCTTTAATTGATTCCACCACCCCCTCCTTTCTGATAATTCGGGATGTGCGGTACTCTTTTCGAGTTTTCCATTTTTATTTAAAAAAACTTCGATACCTAGCCATTCGCCCGTGAGGATCAAATCCGTTTGCCCATCCTGATTGATGTCCGTCCAAATAGCATCCGTAACCAATCCTACATTACTTAGGTCGGGCGCGACTAACTCGGTAGCATCCGTAAATTTTCCTTTTTCATTGATCAAAATATAACTTTTGGAAGCGTAAGGATATTTACCGGGAATCACCCGTCCTCCTACAAACAAGTCCACGTCGCCATCCGAATCCACATCCGCACCCGTCACCACCGATCCAGAAGCATTAATGGTAGGTAAAGCGGAAATGGCTTTTTCAAATTTTCCACTACCATCATTAAGATATAATCTATCCTGAAGTGCACGAGGAGTTTGATAAAATTCGTAGCTTCCACTCACCACGTATAAGTCCTGATCGCCATCATTGTCCGCATCAAAAAATAAAGCCCCTTGATCTTCGTATCGGGCGTCTTTGACGAATGCTTCCGTAGTGAGTTTTTCAAAAGACCCATCATTACGAGCTAAGCAAAGTTGTCCCGCTTGTCGGTAGCCACCTCCGATGTACAAGTCCGTCAATCCATCTCCATTGACATCTGCTTGAGTAGCGAACGGTCCCGTTTGGGATAGTTTATTGGGCAGCAGCACTTGCAGAGAGTAATCATTAAAATAAGGATCGCTGTGTTGATGGATGACCTTTGGATTGGTAAATAAAGGAGAGGGGCTAGGCGTTTCCTTTTTCAAATTATTATTAGCATATGAAATTTCCAGTTCTTGGTTAATCCCATTAATATTGATTTCCTGAAAATTGCCATCGTTCCAAGTGATGGATAATTTTTGCGGAACTTGGTTTTGAAATCCAAAATGAATAATATTCGACACCGAAGAAAGATAACCTCTCGTGGGGATATGCAAGCGCGTCTGTTGGCTACCATCTTCGAATGCGAGTTCCAACTTAGTCCCGATGCCTCTGGGATTATTGACCGAACCATTTAATTTTATTTTTAAAAAATTACCCAAGTCATTTTCTACTGCGTTGTTTTTGAGCAGAGTAGCTTGGTCGTTGATGTTGTTGACCACGATGTCCAAGTCGCCATCATTGTCCAAATCGGCGTAGATTGCTCCGTTGGAAAATGTTGGAATTTCATTAGCCCAATCTTCGGTTACATCTTGGAAAGTAAAGTCCGTTTGGTTTCTGAAAAAATAATTTCTGACCTTTTGTTGTGGTAGCATTTGGGTAAATTTCAGAAGGTCTGCCTTCGTCGGTCGTCGGTTATTTTTTCGGAGGATATTTCGGATTTCGATATTTTTATCTTGATCCAAAACGTCTCTGTAAACTCCGTTGGTGATATACATGTCATTCCATCC
Organism: Bacteroidota bacterium; assembly: GCA_039027925.1. Taxonomy (GTDB): domain Bacteria; phylum Bacteroidota; class Bacteroidia; order Chitinophagales; family Saprospiraceae; genus CAJQQY01. The sequence goes on along the minus strand of JBCCJE010000344.1, from coordinate 2,384 downwards.
ATCCAAATCAAAATCAGCGGACAACAATGCCCAACTCCAATCGGTATTCGCCATCCCTGCCATATTTGCGATTTCGCGGTAAGTGCCATTCTCATTGTTGACTTGCAGCATATTGTGCATGTACTGATGATGATAACCATTTTTTACCATCGCCTCAAAACGCTGAATGGAAGTCATGGACATTGTCGTTTTGGAGCGAATGTAGTCTTCGGGATTCATATCCAAAGTCATCACGTCCATCCATCCATCATTGTTGATGTCAGCCACATCACTCCCCATGCTGTTGAAAGACATATGCTGAAAAACCTCATCTCTGGACTCCGTAAATGTTTTGTTTTTATTATTAAGATAAACGAGGTCAGGATAGTTAAAATCATTGCAAACGTATAAATCTAACCAACCATCATTGTTGAGGTCAGCGACTTGGGGATTTAACCCAAATCCTAAATCATACGCCAAGCCAGCCTTTTCAGAAACATCCGTAAAAAATCCTTTGCCATCATTTTCATACAATCTATCGCAGCCTTTGGAATTTAAGTTAGCAGCATCTTTTTGGGATTGGGAAAGATTCACCGTTTTTGAACGCCCCGTTACGTTGGGTGAATTGGAAATATAAACATCCAAATCATTATCATTATCGTAGTCAAAAAAAGTGGACTGAATGGTTCTATTAGCATCGTCCAATCCCAAGGCTTTAGCTTTTTCGGTGAAGGTAAGGTCGTGATTGTTGATGTAAAGCAGGTTAGCAAATTTATTATCCTCATCCTTCCAGCCGCCTCTAGATACGTAAATATCGAGATACCCATCAGCATTTACATCGACCATAGTAACGCCCGTATCAAATCCTTCCAGATGCGAGATACCTGCTTTTGTAGTAATATCCTCAAATTGTAAGTTGCCTTTATTAAGGTATAATTTATTAGGTGAGGAGTTAGAAGTAAAAAAAATATCTATTAACCCGTCGTTATTAATATCACCCGCAGCTACTCCACCACCGATGTAGGTATATAAATATTGGTAATAATTAGACTCTAATGTTTCTTCTAAATGATTAACGAAATCTAATCCTGAATCCTCGGCGGAAACGGAAGTAAAGAGTTTGTTCTCTGTTTGAGGGGCAGGTGACTCCCCATTTTGACATCCCCACAAAAACAGCAACCCAAAAGCGAGGTACTTGATGGTGCTGTTAAAATCGGCGTACACCTTATTATTATGAATCATAGTTATTTTTTTAAAAAAATGGTTCGGAGTAATCTTACGTGGTCAAACCTAAATGACAATGCTACGAAGACTCAAAGACCCGAAGTTTTCTTATTTTTCTTCAAACTGTATGCTAACAAATATGAGAAAAAAGTTTTTGTGACTTTGTGCCTCGTGGCATTTTAATTTATGGATGTAGATACTACGACAAAATTAATAATTTCAAAAAGATGTGTATTTTTATATGCAACTCAATTCCCAACTAAAAATCTACATCAAAATTAATCACCTCAAAATGACAGCCATCCACCTTACGATTTTTTTGTGCCTCAGCTTCCTTTCTTGTCAGGAAAATGCCAACAAGACGGTAACCAAATTAGATACCGATAAGAAAATGAGTATCGGTAAAGTAGATTCAATCTTTCACTTCAAAAGTAAGGTTAGTTCGATATTAGAAGACCGTGGTGGTAACTTCTGGATAGGAAGTAAAGAAGATGGACTGTGCAAATACGATGGAAAAACATATACCTATTTTACGACCAACAATGGCTTGCCGAGCAACTCTGTTCCATTTATTCAAGAAGATAAGTTCGGTAATATTTGGCTAAACAATGGAAAGGATATTTCAAAATTTGATGGAAAGCAATTCACCGTTTTTGATAAAAAATACATTCTTACGGTTGATATTCGAAAGCAGCCCATTCAACTCTCGGAAAGCGACCTATGGTTTGGGGACTACGGTAAAGTGGGGATTTATAGATACGACGGAAACGATTTATCTTTTATTTCATTTGAGGACTCTGACTTAAATTTGAAACTCCACTATTCTCATTTCTTTGTATCGAGCATCACCAAGGTGGTCAATAATCAAATATGGTTTGGCACTTTGACGCAAGGGGCGGTTGGATTTGATGGTAAAAAATTCGAAAGGATAGTTGACGAATCATTGAACTTTGAATCGGAGGAGGAATTTTTGCACATTCGAAGTATGCTGTTGGATACTAAAGGCAACCTTTGGATTGGAAATAACGGCGTAGGAGTTATCCTTAAAAAAGAGAATACACTCTATCACTTTTCAAAAGACCAAGGAAAATTAATCCCAATGAAGGAATTTGAGGTGAACACTAATAAAAAACAATTTGCGAAAAATACAGGATTGCAATCCTTCTTTATCTTCTTCGATG